>BJHB01000037.1:0-13217 GCA_014191415.1 Chloroflexota bacterium | reverse complement strand
GATCACCTCTCCCGACGACGTGCCGTGACCGCGCCTCCGTCCCCTACCGCTTCACCGGCAACGGCCCACTGAACCGCGCCGATGGGTCACCGCAGAACGGATCGACTGGCGATACGCCCTCCCATGCCTCTTGCCCGAGGAGTTTCCGTGCCACCGCGCGTTGCCAGGGCGCCTGCACCGTGTAGGCATTGACGTACGTCCCCAGTTGCGGTGCGTCGTTCAGCAGATACGGTTGCCCAAATGACACCATCACCGTCGGGATCTCCGCCCAGAACCGGATCATCGATCCCCGGAACCCGCCACCGTGCAACCGGCCCCAGTCGATACCGTGCCCGGTTGCGGCGATGGTCGCCTCGCCACCCAGGAGGTAGATGATCAGGTCGGTGTCGGCCGGTGTCGGGAGTGACGCCTGGTCATACTCGCGCACGTCAAAGCCTGCCTCGCGCAGGACGCCAAGGAACGGTTCGTACGACCGCCGGGGCATGATGGGCATGAGCGGCTCCGGGTAGTCGCCGATCACGACCACCCGCGGGTAGCGTGCCGGTTCGAGTGGCAGCAACCCCTCCTGATGTTTCACGAGGGTCACCGACCGGCGCGCGATCGTCTCCGATTTCGCCACATGCGCCGGATTGGCGAGAGTGGCGCGCGCCTCGTCAAGGGTCGCGATCCGTTCCGACACCGGCTTGCGGTGCAACCCAAGCGCCGCCTTGAGTGCCAGGACGCGCAGGCAGGCCTCCTCCAGGCGGGCTTCCGAAAGGCGACCGGTGCGCAGGCCCTCTTCCATGAGACGGGCATCCACGCCCTCGACCGGGAAGAGGAAGACATCGCACCCGGCCTCGATGGCCAGTGGAACCGCGGTCGCCCGGTCGGCCCACCCGGTCAGGCCGGCCATGGGGGTCGCATCGCTCACCACAAGGCCATTGAAGCCGAGATGCCCGCGCAACAGGTCGGTCGTCAGGCGTCGCGACAGCGAGGCGGGTTCGTACAACCAGCGGTCGGAGTCGGTCCCACCCATGCGCCGTTGCCACGACGGCAGTGCGATGTGCGCTGCCATCACCGTCAGCACGCCCGCCTCGATGGTCTTGCGGAAGGCGTGGCCGGACAGGGCTTCCCATTCCTCAAAGGCGAGTGGGTTGATCGAAGTCAGCAGGTGCTGGTCACGTTCGTCGAAACCGTCACCCGGCCAGTGCTTGACCGAGGCCGCGACCCCGGACGACTGCAACGCACGCACGTATGCCACCGCGTGCGACACCACTGTCTCGAGATCGGATCCATATGAGCGGGTGCCAACGGCGGCGGCACGGAAGCGTGCATTGATATCCACGACCGGTGTGAATGACCAGTTGAAGCCCAGCACGCGCGCCTCGGAGGCGAGCATGGTGGCGATCCCTGCGGTCAGGTCCGGGTCCCCGCAGGCTGCCATTGCCAACTGGTTTGGCACCGGAACCATGAAGGGGAAGGACATCGGACCGCCCTCCAGGTCGCCGGAGACAAGCGGAGGGATCTCCGATTCCTCGAGGGCGATGCGGGTTGCCTCGAGGCCTTGAGCGAGATTCGGCCCCATGAAGCGGTGGATACCGCCCGGCCTTGTGGCCATGATCGACCGCACCGTGCCGGGGTCATCGCCGAAGGTGGCGTAGAGCATCAGTTGCCCGATGCGGTCGGTAGTGGAGAGACCGGCGAGGGTCCGGCGCACCCATGCAATGTCGTCCGGTGCGAGGTTGAATGGTGCCCGGGACAGTGAGGCAAGAAGGGTGTCGGGCACGGTAGCGGACATGTGTGGATCTCCTTGCACATGACGATACCTGACAGTTGGGTATACGGAACTGCGGGCAGGGATGCCCGCGGATCGACTGAGTGTGCCCACGGACTACCCCCTGCCCACGGACCGACTGAGTGTGCCCGGTTAGGTTCAGACGGGTTGGGGTACTTGTGATTCGTGTTCGCGCAGGGCGACGGCGATGCGGGTCAGGGTTCGTTCACCGGCGCGTCGGCCACGTTCAGCCTCGGCAAGCAGGCCCCGCGAGACCCCGGCAATGCGCGCTGCCTCGGCCTGCGAAAGCCCAAGCCGGGTACGCCATTCCCGCAGGATCAACGGTGTCATGATGACTGGATTTTCATCACTCCCGATCCCCGCCTGATCCGGATGCACGCCATCGTCCTCAAGGTGGAGGATATCTGGACTGGGTGATGGTGGCCACAGGATGCCGTGAAGGTACGGCCCGGTCTCGGATCCCGGGGTGCGGGCAACGTCCTCAGGTGTGCCCGTCGCGAGGATCCGGCCACCCCCGGCACCTCCCTCGGGACCGAGGTCGAGGATCCAGTCGGCGCACTTGATGACGTCAAGGTTGTGTTCGATCACGACGACGGTATTCCCGGCATCGGTAAGCCGTTGCAGGACATCAAGCAACTTCTGCACGTCGGCAAAATGCAGGCCTGTCGTCGGTTCGTCCAGGATGTAGAGGGTGCGTCCCGTCGCCGGCCGGCAAAGTTCCCGGGCAAGCTTCACCCGTTGCGCCTCACCACCCGAAAGCGTGGTGGAGGCCTGGCCCAGTTTCATGTAACTGAGGCCGACTTCCAGAAGGGTGCGCAGGATGCGGGCGATGGCCGGCACGTTCTCGAAGATGTCGACTGCTTCCTCGATGCTCATCTCGAGGACGTCGGCAATGGTCTTGCCCCGGAACTTCACTTCCAGGGTCTCGCGGTTGAATCGCTTGCCCTTGCAGACTTCGCACGGCACGAAGACGTCGGCAAGGAACTGCATCTCGATGCGCTTGACGCCGTCGCCCTCGCACGCCTCGCAACGGCCACCCTTCACATTGAAGGAGAACCGCCCGGGCTTGTAGCCGCGGATCTTGGCTTCGGGCAACTGGGCAAAGAGTTCGCGGATGCTGTCATAGACGCCCACATAGGTGGCCGGGTTGGAGCGGGGGGTGCGCCCGATCGGATCCTGATCGATGGCGATGACCTTGTCGAGGTGTTCGACACCCTCAAGGCTGTCGTGGGCACCGGGGCGCCCGAGTGAACGCATCAGGCGCTGTTCGAGGGCCTTGCGCAGGATGCCGTTGACGAGCGACGACTTGCCAGACCCCGAGACGCCGGCAACCGCAACGAAGCACTCGAGGGGAAAGGAGGCGTCGATGTTCTTGAGATTGTGTTCGCGGGCACCGCGGATGCTTAGCCAGTGGTCGCCCGGCACGCGACGCTGGGCAGGAATCTCGATCTTGAGTTCGCCGGAGAGATAGCGGCCGGTAAGGGACTTGGGATTGCGCGCGACTTCGGCGGGCGTGCCGGCAGCGATGACCTCGCCTCCGTTGACACCGGCGCCGGGACCGAAGTCGATCAGGTAGTCGGCGGCGAACATCGTGTCGAGGTCATGTTCGACGACGACGACGGTGTTGCCGGTGTCGCGCAATGTCTCGAGGGTCTGGATCAGCTTGCCGTTGTCCCGCTGGTGCAGGCCGATGCTTGGTTCGTCAAGGATGTACAAGACGCCGACAAGCCCGCAGCCGATCTGGCTGGCAAGACGGATCCGCTGCGACTCGCCACCGGAGAGGGTGGGGGCGGCGCGATCCAGGGTGAGGTAGTGCAAGCCGACGTTGACCAGGAACTCCAGTCGGCCACAGATCTCCTTCATGAGTTCGTTGGCGATCATCGCCTCCCGCTCAGGCAGTTGGACCGTCTGGAAGAAGTTCAGGGTGTCCCCGATGGAAAGATGTTCCAGTTCGGGAAGGCGGCATCCGGCAACCGTGACGGCGCGGGCCTCGGGCTTGAGTTTCTCACCGTGGCATTCGGTGCAGTTCTGCTGGCTGAAGTAGCGCATGTAATGGGTGCGCAACCCTTCGGACCCAGTCTGCTTCAGGAGGCGCTTGATGCGGTGGGTGATGCCCTCCCAGGCATATTCCTTGCGCGACATGAAGGCACTGGCGGGTGCCGCCGCCCCGGCCGCGGTGGTGCCCCACGCAATCTTGACCTTGTCGCCATCGGACCCGTTCATCAGCAAGGCACGATGCGCCGCCGAGAGGTCTCGCCACGGCACGTCCGTGGGAATGCCGAATCCTTCGAGGATCTGGATGCGGTAGCGGTCACCCCATCCGGTGCCACTCTCCTCATCCTGATCGGCCCAGGCGACGACGGCACCTTCGCGGAGACTGAGGGTCTTGTCAGGAACCACCAGGTTCTCGTCGACAACCATCATGTTCCCCAAGCCGAGGCATCCGGGACAGGCCCCGACGGGACTGTTGAACGAGAAGAGTTGGGGGCTGAGTTCATCGAAAGACAGGTTGCAGTAGGCGCAGGAATTGCGTTCGGCGAAGAGGAGGTCCCCGGCAGCCGCCTGCATGCCCTTCAATCCGCCGCCCGAAGCACCATCGGCCGGGGCGGACGCGCGTTGTCCCCACCAGCGACGCATTGCCATGGATGCCGACGCGAGGGCCGCACCGGGCGAGGCAGTGACACCCTCCCCGGCCTGGTTCACGGGTGATTCGCTCTCAGGAGTGGCTGGGACACGTGTGACGGTGCCGACGGGTTCGGCCGGTGCAAGCACCAGGTTCCCCTCACCCGTGCGCAAGGCCGTCTCCACCGAGTCGGTCAAACGCTGACGGTCGATCGCATCCTCGGGGATCACTCCGTCCGGCCCCGGTTCGGGCAGGCGGATGCGGTCTATGACGATGTCGATGACGTGCTTGCGCTTCTTGTCGAGGACTGGCGGGCTGTCGACCGAATGGACCTGACCATTGACACGCACGCGGGCAAAGCCGTCACGGCGGGCCTGCAGGAAGACATCCTGGAACTCACCCTTGCGGTTGCGGGCGATCGGCGCGAGGATGAGCCACTGGCTGCCGGGTGCCTGCGCGAGGATCTGATCGACAATCTGTTCCGGGGTCTGCGCGCTGACGCGTCGACCACATTCGGGACAGTGGGCCTGACCGACCCGGGCGTACAGGACGCGCAGGTAATCGTGGATCTCGGTGACGGTGCCAACGGTCGACCGCGGATTCTTGGATGCCGACTTCTGTTCAATGGAAATGGCCGGCGAGAGACCGATGATTGCGTCAACGGAAGGCTTCTGCTGGTTTCCCAGGAACTGGCGCGCGTAGCTGGAGAGGCTTTCAACGTAACGTCGCTGACCCTCGGCGTACAGGGTGTCGAAGGCGAGGGAGGACTTGCCCGAACCGGAGACGCCGGTGAGGACCACCAGGGCATCGCGCGGGATGGTGACCGTGACATTCTTGAGATTATGTTCGCGCGCACCCTGGATGAGGATGTGGTCTGGACGCATCAACAATCTCCAAGTCCTGCCCGGTTCGCACGCACCACCGACGTTGGCGGAAGTGAGGTGATGCGACGGAAGCGAAGCGTATGTAAGTCAGGGACGATGGTGCAGGGCTTGCGCAAGCCATCGCAAGGAAGTGCCTTCGTATTGTGACGTGTTGCGCTTCACATCGGGTATTCCCGCAGGAAAACCCTGTCAGTTCCGATCATGTTCGGAAACGACATCCGCACGCGCATCGCGACCCGCTAATCTCTACCGCAACGTATCGGCGCCGGGATGGGTTCCCGTTGGCGGACGTCATCCCCGGCGAGTTGCCGGGAATCAGTCTTTCAGAGAGGGCCCCTTACCGTGCCGGTCAGACCGACAGGCAGCGGGCGCAAGGCAACATTGTGAACGACGTACAGAGCCGACCAGACGAGCGACAGGTTGACGTGCAACGCGTCGGCATCAAGCGCGTCGAACTGCCGTGGCTGGTGCAGGAGCGTAGTGGTGGCGTGCAGACGGTAACGGCGATGACGCGCCTTTCCGTTGACCTGCCTGCCGAATACAAGGGCACCCACATGTCCCGCCTCGTCGAGATGCTCGAGGTGTGGAAGGACGAACCCCTCTCCCCCGCAACCGTTGCCGGACTGCTTTCGGCAACGCAGGTGCGACTGGGTGCAGTTCGCGCCCACATGGGTATCACCTTCACCTACTTCATGACGAAGGCAGCCCCGGTCAGCCAGCAGCGCAGCACCATGGGCTACACCTGCCAGGTGGACGCCACCGTGGATGGCGACCAGCTTGACCTGGTCATCGGTGCGGACGTGCCCATCACGACCGTCTGCCCTTGCAGCAAGGAAATCTCGGTGGCCGGCGCGCACAACCAGCGGGCATGGCTTCGCTTGCGTGTGCGTCCGACGGCCGATTCCACCCTCACCTTCGAGGACCTGATCCGGCACGGCGAGACCCTTGGCAGTTGCGAGATCTTCCCGCTGGTCAAGCGCGCCGACGAGAAGTTCGTCACGGAACAGGGCTACTTCAATCCGAAGTTCGTGGAGGACGTCCTCCGCGATGCCGTTGTCTGGCTACGCGCCGACCCGTCGGTTCGGTGGTTCGAGGTGGAGTGCGAGGCGGACGAAAGCATCCACCTGCACAATGCCTACGCCTACCAGCAGGAACCGGCCGGGACAACTGGTGCGGGGACAATCCCGCTTGCCTCAGTGCTTGGCATGTCGACGGTGACGGGCAACACAGCCTCCGTATCGCAAGACCATGCCGTCGCCACCCACAGTGCAGTGATGGCGCACGACCGCGTCTGACCAGTCTTCCGAACCGATCCCACCAGCAATCCCCCATATGAGGGCCATTGCCGTGGGTGTATGCTGGCCATCCGGCTAAAAACCGGACGGTCTGTCATGCGCCGGAGGAACGGGAGAGGACGCACGTGGCGACATTCGTGGTGGTTCATGGCGCCTGGGGTGGGGCGTGGTCGTGGAACAAGTTCGTGGTGCCACGTCTCCGGGCTTCGGGACACACGGTCTTTGCGGCCACGCTGACGGGTCTGGGCGACCGCACGCATCTGGCGCACCCCGGCGTCGATCTGGATACCCATGTGCAGGACGTGGCCAACGTGCTGTTCTACGAGGATCTGCACGACGTGATCCTGGTGGGCCACAGTTATGGCGGGCGGGTGATCACCGGCGTGGCTGATACGTCGGCTGATCGTCTGGCGCACCTGGTCTATCTGGACGCCTTCGTGCCGACGCCAGAGAACCCGGGAGGAACGATCATCTCGGCGGCGTCACAGGCACGGATCGATGCCGAGGGTGACGGATGGCGCAACCCGCCGGGTGATGCCCCGCCGGACCAACCCTCCGAGATCATCGAGTGGGCACGTCCACGCCGGTCATGGCAACCGGTGAAGACCTTCACGCAACCGGTGCGCTTCACCAATCCGGTGCCAAACCTTGCACGCACCTACGTGTATTGCTCGGTGGGCAAGGACCCGTCCAGTCCATTCGCCAAACTGGCTTTGCAATTGCGTGATGACCCGGCGTGGACCTATCACCAACTGGAGACCGGGCACAACCTGCACTACACCGCCCCCGATGACACCGTTGCCATCCTTGCAGGGATCGGCGACGCACAAGACAGGGGCGCGTAACGCCGTACGGGTACGAGGATGTGGTTGGCCCCGCACTCCCGCCAAGGTGGGAGTGCGGGGCCAACGTGGTCCGTGGTGAGACCCGCCAGGGAGCAGCGGCGCCCTCGCGGTCAGGGATACACGGGATGGGGACCGGGTTTCCGATGGGGTGAGTTGGACCCTGGTTCGCGGGCATCCGTGCCCGCATCCTCCTTGTCAGTCCCGTGGCACATTCCCGATGCGGAAGCCTTCACACCGGCAAGTGGGCACGGGTGCTGCCTGACGGGAGATGTCTAGGCTGAGACCTGGGTACGAACCAGAGGGGTTCTTGCGGGGCCAAGTGAGGCGCATCTGAACTGGGGGGCTTGGCGAACCCGCAGACCAATGTGCCAAGAGGGCGCCGACGCTCCAAGGATGAGGTTCGTGGACCCCTGCCCAAGATCGCTCCTGGGAAGGGGTCACACCATCAACTACGGCCGACGTCAGTGCCCGGCGCTGCGATGCAGATCCACGGCCGGGATGTGTGCCAAGCGGTCCATGAACGAGGTCCGGATGGCTTGGGCACGTTCGGGGGTCACACCCTCGAAGCGGGTCGTGATCGCCGGTTCGGTGTTGGAAGCACGGACCAATCCCCAACCACCATCGAGGACCACGCGCGCACCATCAAGGGAGATGACCTCGTGCACCGAGGCATCATGGGCGAACGCCTCTTTCAAGGCATCGATGACGGCGAACTTGGCGTCATCGGCGCAGTAGAAGCGCTCTTCCGGCGTGGCGTGATACCGGGGCAGATCAGCGACAAGGTGGGACAGCGAGACCGGTTCGCGGGAGAGGGCAGCCAGGAGGTTCGCCCCGGCGAAGGTGCCGTCGTCGAAGTCGATGACCGGATCACCAAAGAAGGTGTGGCCCGAGAGTTCGCCGGCGAGGATGGCGTTGGTCTCGCGGCGGCGCGCCATGATGTTGGGGTAGCCGGTGCGCGACATGACCGGCACGCCACCGGCAGCGGTGATGCCATCGATCAGGCCCTGGGAACACTTGACATCAAAGACCACACTGCCGCCGGGGTGCGTGCGCAGGGCGTTCCGTGCCAGGATGACAAGGTACTGGTCGGCCCAGAGGATTTCGCCGGCGTCATCCACCACACCCAACCGGTCGCCATCGCCATCCAGGGCGATGCCCATGTCGGCCTTGGTCTCCTTCACCTTGGCGATCAGGTCGCGCAGGTTCTCGGGCTTGAGGGGATCGGGCATGTGGTTGGGGAAGGTGCCATCCGGCTCGCAATAGAGGGGAATGACCTCGCACCCGAGGGCGGTGAAGGTCTGGATCGCGACCGGACCGGCCACGCCGTTCCCGGCATCGACGACCACTTTCAGGGGGCGGGCCAGCTTGATCTGTGTGGCGACGTAGCGCACATAGTCGTCCACGACATCATGGTGGTCGTGGGCACCAGCGGCGGCTTTGCGGAAGGTGCCTCCCTGCGCAAGACGGAACAGGTCCTGGATATCTGACGGACGCAATGGGACGCCGTTGGGCAGGCCGGCCTCACGCTTGCGCGCCTTGAGACCGTTGAACTGCGGCGGGTTGTGACTAGCGGTGATGCACCCGCCACCATTGGTGTGGAGGGTGTTGACGGCGTAGTAGAGGAGGGGGGTTGGCACCTGTCCGACATCAATGACGCGGGCACCGGTGTTGCGCAGCCCCTCGATGAATGTGGAGGCGTACCGTTGCGATGAGAGGCGGACATCGCGCCCGACAGCGACCGTACCCGGTTCGCCGTCACCAGCGAGGAAGGTTCCCAACGCGCCGCCAAGACGGCCAAGCACCGGTTCGGTGAAGTTCTGATCCACGAACCCCCGGATGTCGTATTCGCGGAACATGGTCTGGTCGACGGCATGAGCATCAGGTGTGCCGGCGGTGGTCACGATCTGTCTCCTTCATTCGAGGCGCGTTGCGTGCCGGAGATTGGCCCCATCACCCCTGATTCACATGCTCTTCGCATGGCTTGCCACACCCATTGTTTCATACGCCCTGCCCGGGCCACCCACAGTCGGGAAAGGGTCTCACGGCCGGGGCGGTCGCCGGTGCACCCACGGTATGCGCATGGTGTCCCAAAAGACCAGGAGGGCGTGCCCAAGGGTCACCCGCATCCGGGAACCACCTGCGTTGGTCCACTGCACGGGAACTTCGGCGATATGGTACCCGCGCTGTTGGGCAAGGTAGAGGACTTCCACATCAAAGATGATGCTTCGGATCACGCTTTCGGCGAAGAGTTCGCGGGCGACATCACCGATGAAGAGTTTGAAGCCACTCTGGGTGTCCTTGACACCGCGGACGGTGACGGACCCGCGGAGGATGCGGAACGCCTTGCCGAAAAGTTGGCGGTAGAGGGGTTGGCTGCGTCGCATGTCGGTGCCATCGGGTTGGACACGCGACCCGATGACGATGTGTGCCCCGGCATTCAGTGAAGCGAGAAGGCGGGGGAGTTCCTCGATCGGGGTTGAGAAATCGGCGTCGGAGAAGAGGACGACCTTGCCCCGGGTCGCGAGGATGGCATTGCGGAGGCCGGCACCCTTGCCTTGGTTACGCACCGACCGGAGGACACGGACGGCACCGGGGAAGCGCGCGCCGATGCGTTCGGCCACCGCGGCGGTGTCGTCTCGGGATCCGTCATCGTTCAGGACTACTTCGAAGGGGTAGCCCTGTGCAGTGAGGAAGTCAAGGGCATGGGTCAGCGTTGGCGGCAGACGTTCGGCCTCGTTGTAGGCGGTGATCGCCAAGCTGAGGTACGGAGGCGAGTCGCCCGCGGGCGCCGGTTGCATCGCCCGGAAGGGTAGCAGTGCCGACCCATCACCTCACCTCCACGGAACGATTTGCGGAGGCTTCGCCGGTATTCCCGGCGTGCAGCTGATCACCGGCTAGGTCCCGTCAATGATCAGCTGCACGCGCGTGCCGGTCTCCTTCTCGGCGGCGGCCAGTGCCTCGGACAACGGGGCGCGCCCCCACCTGGACAGTGCGAAACGGTTTTGCACCCGCACAGTGATGACTGTCGCGCTTTCGGATGCCGATGTGCCTTCCTGTGGATCCCCAACAGTTTCGCTGGCAATCGCTCCTGACCCCAGCCCTTCACCCCTGACAGGAAGACGCTGCACTTGCAACGGTGCGACCCATGCGCCGTATGTGGCGGGTGTGAGGGATGCCCTCAGTACCTCGCACAAGTTGGCGAAGCGGTCGGGTGCCGTCGCCCCGGGGGTGAGTGAAGGGTCTTCCACGAACTCCCGCATCAGGCCGGGCAGCTCTGCCGGCTTGGACGCATTGTGGCCGGGAACAGGCGAGGGTGCAGAGACCTTGCCCGGTGCACCGCGGGCAAGGTCGGCCAGGATCCGGGTGGCGAGTGCCGCGGGCGGATCGGTTGCCAGTTCCCCACTCGTACCGGAACCCGACGTGCCTGTCTTGGCCTCCTCAACCGGGCCATGACTGCGGACGACCGCAGAACTGCCGGATGGAGTGCCAGTACGTGGGGCATTGAAGCCATCGACGATTGCTTGCGCGAGATAGCCACCCGGATTGCGCGGCGCGATGATCCCTGCCTGACCAGACCGTGCGCGCACGATACGGTCGCGCAGCGATGCCACTTGCGTGTCGATGTGTGCGCCCGGATAGGTAGCGACAAGACGCTCGGCCCGTGACGCGGTGATTCCCATCTCCACGAGGGTCTGCACTCTTTGCGCGAAGACCGCGGAGGCGTGATCCCCTCGGCCTTCACTCGCGGGGGTTGGCGTCGGCACGGCGGGTGGCTCCGGTGCCTGAACACCATGGCCTGTCGGGGAAGGCAGGAGAAGCGTCGCCGGCATCCGAGGTTCATCGGGGGTCTCTGGTTCGGATGTTGGCAGGACACTCCCCGCACGGCGTCGGGGCCGGGCATCAAAGGCGGGATCAAACGCATAGCACGCCTTCTCGCCGGCCCCTGGACCACCCGCCATGGGCAGGTACTGGGAACCGGCCAGATAGCCGGTGGCACGCAGTTCCTCATGCGCTTCCGAAAGGCCCACCTTGATGTCGGACTGGAAGCGGTACTCGAGGCCAAGGACATCGGCGAGGGTGCGCAGGCCGATCTCGAAGCTGCCACGGCTATTCCGGACCTTGTCGAGGTAGCGGAACAGGCGTCGCGAGAGTGGGCGGGTCAGGTGGAAGTAGTAGGTGGTATCGAGGCCCTTCGTGTAGCGCCGCTCGTAACTCTGGACGAGAGGGCTACCCAGACGGGCAAAGGAGACTTCCATCGGCCGGGCAAGTTCGACGCGTCCGGCAAGCGGGTCGCCATCGAGGGCCGCGATACGTCGTGCCGTCGCCATGGCGGCACGTTCGTAGACACGCACCTCTTCCAGGATGTGGAAGGTGAGGCTCAGTCGTTCGGTCGGCCCGCTCCGTTCCCGGTCTGGTCCCATCAGTGCCGGGCGGTAGAAGGCATGTTCGGTCTGCACCGTGGCACCGGCAAGGCGAGCCAGGCCCTGTTCGATCAGTTCGTACCCCCGGCCGGAGTTGGAGATCCCGATCACCTGTGCCAGCCGGTTGCGGGTGAACCGGATGCGCCCGTCAGACGGCAGACCCTGTTCGGTGAAAAGGACCAGGAGGGCAACGTACAGGTCCTGTTCGAACGGACCCGGCAATCCCAGACCCTCGGTACCGCGCACCGACCAGACCTGTTCGTGGGTCTGTCCGTCAGGGGCCGGCCGGGTGCGGACATACCGGAGTTCGGTGCGCTTCGACCGGCGTCCCAGACGGAACGCGGGATATTCCTCGAGGTTCATCTCCACGATTGCCGATATTGCGGGCCTTTCGGGAGGGTCCGTGGACAGCGAAGACCTGTCCCGAAGCATGGGAATGGAGGCGGTGGTTCCTGACATCGGTAATTTGCTCATCATCACGGAACCTGCGCCTGTTCTGCCGGATTTGGTCGGTCGATCCAACCCCAATTCACCGCGTCACGGTTCACGGACGCTTTGCTTCGGAGTCTCTGCCTCTGCGGCCGCGTCGCCGGATCCCAGCGACATGGTGTCCCTTTGTATAGCCGATGGGACTCCTTTCCTCGCCACCGCAGCAACCGCCCATCTCTGGAAATCGGTGACCAGTCTCCAGTCATGGTGCGACTCTTCCCCGACAAGGTGCGATGCACTCCGGCAGGGGTGCGAAGCATCCCGGTCAAAGTGCGACCAGATCCCCGACAAGGTGCGATTGATTTCCCGACAAAGTGCGACTGGTCTCCGGGTTGCCACACCGCAGTCTCCAGACAAAGTGCGAACAGTCTCCATGGATGTCACACGACGCGGCCGCACAGATATCGCCCGATTGTCTGGAGGTTCACCCTGTTGTGTCGAATCCCTGCCAATGCCGGCATGGTGGCACGTGGAACGTGGCCGGTGCGGATATGCGAGGTATGAGGAATGGAGACCGGCAAGCGAAGAGCCCAAACAACGGATACTTCGCACCTTGTCTGGAGACTGTGACGGTGAACCGTTCCGAACATCGCACTTTGTCTGGAGACCGTTACGATGAGGCGGGTACTCAGGGCGTGGAGACCAGTCGCGGCCGCGCATACAATCCAATCACCGCCGAAACGGTGCGGCCGCGGATGCAGAGGTTTCGCGCCGTCCCGGATTTGAAACCGCTGTCCGAACGGTCAGTACCTCCGAGAACCATCCGTCCATGACGACACCCACTGTTCCGCAACCACTGAGGCGCACCAGGGCGACCATGCCCCAGGGTGGGCCGGTGGCCGGTGGCGTGTCACTCGGGGCGAAGGGTCGGATATCAGTAGATCAG
>BJHB01000036.1:0-13518 GCA_014191415.1 Chloroflexota bacterium | reverse complement strand
TGATACCCACACTTTCCACCCTTGCGATTTTCCTTGGTGCGTCACTTGTGCTGTTGCTCACTCCGGGACCGGCAGTCGTGTACATCGTGGCGCGGGGCGTCAGCCAAGGTCGGCGGGCGGGCGTGACATCCGCGCTGGCGGTTGGTGGGGGCAATTTCGTGCACGCCCTCGCGTCCACAGCGGGGCTCTCAGCCCTGCTGGTTGCATCGGCGGAGGCATTCACCATCGTCAAATGGGCCGGTGCCGCGTATTTGGCCTGGATTGGTGTCCGGACACTCCTCGGGAGTGATACGAAGTCCGAGGAAGCGCCACCCCCCATCCAACCACTTTCCAGGATTGCCCGTCAGGGGTTCGTGGTTGCTGTGCTGAATCCCAAGACGGCAATCTTTTTCCTTGCATTCGTCCCCCAATTCGTCAATCCGTCACACGGGCCGGTCGCGTGGCAATTCCTGATACTGGGAACCCTTTTCGCCATACTGGGAATCTTGACGGACAGTGCGTATGGCGTCCTGACCGGTGCCTTGCAGGGGTTGGTCACCCAACGACGCGCCGCCCAACGACGCGCCGCCCAACGCCCCGCACGATTGGTAACCGGAACCCTGTATCTGGGTCTCGGCGTCTCAGCCGCCTTGGCCGAACCTCCGCGATAGGCGGCGTGTCCCTGTTACGCTTCGGCCATGCAGTCGTATGCCGGCAGCGTGAATGCCCCCGAATTCCCATCAGGATTGACGTGGGTCAATACCGACCGGCCTCTCCGGATGGCCGAACTGCAGGGCCGGATTGTCCTCCTGGACTTCTGGACCTTCTGTTGAATCAACTGCCTACACGTACTTCCGCAGTTGCGGGAGATTGAGGAACGGTACCCCGACCGGGTGGTCGTGATCGGCGTTCATTCGGCGAAATTCCCGCAGGAGAAGTCCAACGAGGCCGTCGCACAAGCGGTGCGTCGCCACGGAATCAGGCATCCGGTTGTCAACGATGCCGACTTCGCCGTCTGGCAGGCGTTCACCTGCAGGGCCTGGCCGACATTGATGTTCATTGACCCGCGCGGGAAGGTGATCGGCCGCCACGAAGGCGAGTTCGAAGCGGGACAACTCATGCCGGTTCTTGACCGAATGCTTGCCGAGTTTGACGACAAGGGATGGCTTGCACCGGCTGTCCCGGACTTCGGCCCAGTCGGTGCAGCGGCGCAAGCCTCGATCGGAACCGACCTTGCATTCCCCGGGGGCATCCTGGTTGACGACCGGGGGCGGGGGCACATCATCATCGCCGACAGCAACCATCACCGCCTGGTGGTGGTGGGCCTGTCGACACTTGGTGGCCCGCTGCACCACATGGTCGGCACGGGCGAACCGGGGTTGCGGGATGGCCCTCCTGAAATGGCGCAATTCAACTGGCCACAAGGGTTGGCCATCGATCCGCGCACCGGAGTTGTCTACATCGCCGATACCGAGAACCATGCAATCCGGCGCATGTCCCCGGACGGGGGAACGATCACCACGATTGCGGGGACAGGCCGTCAGGCGCGTACCCGGGGTACAGGTGGGCCGGCACGCGGTGTGGATCTCTCAAGTCCGTGGGACGTGGTCTTCCTTGCAGACCCAGCCGCACCACCCATTACCGACCGAGGCGCCCATGACGACCCGCACGATGACCGGGGCCTCCTGTTCATCGCCATGGCGGGAACGCACCAGATATGGGTGATGGACCTCGCCTCCGGCCGGGTGATCCCATTCGCCGGTTCAGGAAGCGAGGCCCTCGCCGACGGGCCGGTGCGCGAGGCCGCGTTCGCGCAGCCGTCGGGCCTTGCCATCGACGGGACCGGGGAACGACTGTGGGTAGCGGACAGCGAGACAAGCGCGATTCGCCAGATCAACCTGGGAACCGGTCAGGTGTCAACCCTTGTCGGGCAGGGACTGTTCGACTTCGGAGACATCGACGGCAACGCGGAAAATGCCCGACTCCAGCATCCGTTAGGCGTGACCTGGTGGCGTGACGATCCTGACGGCGAGTCGCTTCTGATCGCGGACACCTACAACCACCGGATCAAGAGACTGGATCTCACGCACGGCACCGTGCGGACGTTCATCGGTGGCGGACCTCCCGAGGGTCACCGGGACGGTAATGGCGCCGAGGCAAGGTTCTCGGAACCGGGAGACCTGGCTATCGCACGCGGTCGCCTCTTCATCGCCGACACGAACAATCATGTCGTTCGTTCCGTCGACCTGACACTACCTGCACCGGAACGGGTCGTCGAGACGATAGAAATCGACCTCACGACCCACGCCCACTGACGACGGGTGCGATTGCTATCCAGCGGTCGCGGAAAGATCAATCTCGAGGCGAATCTCGTCCTTGACAGAGAGGACGGCGGCGGCACGCGGGATTGTCATGCCGAAGTCACCAAACTTCACGGTGGCCGTGGCCTTGCCGGTGATCGTCGCGCCATCACGCTTGGCCGTGACCTTCCAGGTGACTTCCTTCTGGACGCCGTGGATGGACGTCATGCCAGTCATGGTGAACGAGGCTTCACCCGCAGCCGGCAGGGGCGACGGCATGCCTTCGGCCTTCGACGGCGCAAACGAGGCATTCGGGAACTTGTCCACCTCAAGGGTGTTGCGCTTGAGGTAGTTGTCCCGGCTCCCCGAGTCGGTCTTGAGTGTGTTCAGATCCACCAAGATAAGTGATTTGTCGGGGGAAAGGGTGCCGTCCGGCGCAAACACCAACTGACCGGACACGGCCTTGGTGGTACCAACCGCATCGTTTGGCAGGTCCCTCCCGGCCAGTTGCTCATTGACGCGGAACGTTGCCGAGGACTTTTCAGACTGAATCTTGAACGATAGCCCTTCCGTGGCCGGTGCGGGCATCGAGGTGGGGACTACGGAAGGTGCCGCCGTCGGGGCCGCGGCCCCAACCGTCGGGGTTACCTGCGTCGTCGCAACGGCTGCCGGAGTTGCCGGGGCAACGGTGGCAACCTGGGTGAGCGCTGGAACCTGGGTCGGCATCGGGACAGTCGTAGCGGTAGGGGGGGCCGCGGTCGCGGTGACGGTTATGCGCGGACCGGCGCCAGGGGATGCCGTGGCGACGGCATAGGGGTCACGGGTGGTAACGACGGTGGCAATGCTTGCAACCGTGGCACCTCCAACCGGCTTGGCGGCGGTGGGGGCAGCGGCCGACGGTGAGGGGTCGGATCCACCGCACGCCACGAGGGTCATCAGTGGCAAGGCAAGAAGAAAATCAAAAGCGGAGTGGCGACGCCGAGTGGTGAGGTCCATTGTCTGTCTTCCCTTGTGCGTCGATCCGTCAGGCCGGTCAACACACGCACGCCCTCGCCAGATGACATCGGGTTCGTTCAAATGACGCTACCACAGCAAGCGCGCAAAACGGCCAAACTCGACCGTCAACGAGATTGCCAGGCGTATCAGTGGGGTACGGATCGCCCTCTCGGCAAATCCATGGCTACCCGAGTGAACGCCGGATCATGATGACGAGGATGACGAAGAAGATGATCCCCATCCCGAGGGTCAGCACGCTTAGAACAAAGGACGCAGAATCAGGATCCTGGAAGGGGATGAGCATCATTGATGTGATGATCATGAAGAGTGCCGCGGCGATCCCGGTGCGCCCGGTCTGCGGATCCATTGGCGGTCCCGATCGGTGGCGGACCCACCGGCGTTCCGGCGGGATCCAGATGATGACGGCAAAGTGTACGCGACCGTCCGGCACTCCGGTGACGCCGAAGTCGACCCTAGCGGCAGGTACATCCCACGGTGAGGCAGAGCGATGCGAGGGTCCGTTCGCCGGCGAAGAGGACAAGGTGCCGCAACACCAGATCGACACGCACAGGCGTCCCTGGTGCAAGCCACCCCTGGTAGCGGGTACGAAGGACGAGGTTGCCGTGGGGCGCAGAACGGGGGCGGACGTCGTACTCAACATCCGGTCCCCGGGGACGACCCTCACCGACGACGCTCTCTCCCTGAGGATCTGGGTCAATCAGGACTTCCTCCGGGCGTACAAGCAAGATAGCGTCCCCTGCCTGCACCCACGCAGCCGGATCCGAGACCGGAACAGACTGGACCGGCCACCCGCCGGTGAGTTCCACACGACCGGAATGGACGGCGACTGGCATGAAGAGGCCATCGCCACCGAAACCGGCGACAAACCGGTTAGCCGGCCGGTTGTAAAGGGTCTCGGGCGGGCCGACCTGTTCCACCTGTCCGCGACGCATGACCGCGACGCGCGACGCGCACGCGAATGCCTCTGACTGGTCATGAGTCACAAGAAGAACTGCGACCCCTTCCGCTGCAAGAATGTCTAGCAAATCTCGGCGAACTTGAACACGCAGGCTTGCATCCAGTGTATTGAATGGTTCGTCAAGCAAGATTGCACGGGGCCTGGGTGCGAGTGCGCGGGCAAGGGCGACACGCTGCTGCTGGCCTCCGGAAAGCTGGTGAGGGTAGCGGTCACCGAGTTCGGCAAGGCCGACGATTGCGAGCAGGCGGGTGACGCGTGAATCGCGTTCGGGTCGCGGCAGGCCTTCGATGCCGAAGGCAACGTTCTCGGCAGCGTTCAGATGGGGAAACAGGGCGTAGTCCTGGAAGACCATCCCGATCCGACGATGTTCCGGAGGGATCCAACACGGACTACCCTGATTGAGTGGACGCACTGACGTGGCCACACACACTCCGTTGATCCAGACTTCGCCGGCATCGGGCCGGTCGAACCCGGCGATCAGGCGAAGGGTCGTGGACTTGCCGCACCCACTTGGCCCAAGCAAGGCAAGAACCTCGCCCGCGTGCAGATCGAAACTGACCCCGGCGACGGCTGACACGGTCGAACCGGGATAGCGTCGCGCGAGACCGCGAACGGAAACGACCACGTCGTCGCGCACCGGCGCCTCGCCGAGAGACGCCTCATCAACCGTTTCATCGGGCCACACTGGGATCACGGCCGGAAGTCCCGTCCCGTCACGTGTAACGCCTCACGAAGCAGCCCCATTGCCTTCGTACCCATCCCGTGAAGGGATGCTACTTCCGTCTCGGACCAAAGGCTCAAGGCATGGAGATCCATGAACCCGGCGCTGGCAAGAGCACGCAAGGCCGGACGGGAGATGCCGGCGGGAAAGGCCTCACGGATGCTTGCAGCTAGGCGGTCGGCGTCCTGCCTCGCATCGGGGTCGGTCACAAGTTCGCAGGCATGTGTCGTTGGCGTGCGACGGCGTGGCACCTGTTCCGATCCCTCCCCGAGACAAGGTACCACCGCTGGCCGGCATGGCCGGACCCTAGGGCTGGGCGCGCCGGTCGGCAAGCCGGGTGGACGCTTCGGAGCGCCCACTAAGCCAGAGGGAGACCGACCACACCGTGCCGAGAAGCATCAGAAGCAGGAGGGCAACTGCGGCAGCGCGGGGATCCGGGCCGACATCCATCGTGTGGACCCAGATCCGCACCGCCAACGTGTCGTACCCGGGAGGGCGCAGCAGCAGGGTCGCGGCGAGTTCTCGGGCCACGAGTGCGAAGGTGAGGGCCCAGGCGGCAAGCAAGGCCGGCCCGGCCAGTGGCAGGACCACACGCCGGAACGCACCCCACGTGGAAGTGCCAAGTCCTCGGGACGCACGCACCAGAACCGCCGGCACGGCATCGATGGCCGCGGTGCAAGCCTGGAATGCCGGGGCGGCGAAGAGGATCACCGACGCCATGATGATCGGGATGGCGGTATCACCTGCCCACGGCGCCACGCGCAGCACGAATGTGACGATTGCCAGGGCAAGGATGGTCCCGGGAAGGGCATAACCGGCCTGCATCGCCCACGTCGCTGGTTCGATGAGGGTGGTGCGCCCGCGAGAAAGCGCCAGGGCAAGCCCAAGGCAAACCGCCACCGTGGCACCGGATGCACCGATCACGAGGGTGTGACCGAGATGGGGCACCAACGACCACCAGAAGGCTGGCAATCCGGCGACGCCAAGGGTTGATGCCAACCAGGCGAGTACCCCGATAGGCAGGGCGAACCCAAGCGAGACAATCACGAACGCACCGAGGGCAGCCGGCCACCGCCACTGGCCCAACGACACCGGTGTCGAACCCAGGCGCCCCCGGGTATCGGCGAGGACCGCATCACCGACACGGGATCCATCGCCCCCGCGGGTTGACCCGGCACCAGATCGCTGGATGCGTCGCTGGACGACGAGCAGGCCCCAACAGACGGCAACCAAGGCTAGGGCCAACGTTGCGGTTGCCGAAGGCGCGTACCCGGTGAGCAAGTACGTGTAGAGAGCGGTCGTGACGGTGCGCGCCCGCAGCAGGGAGACCACTCCGAAATCGACGCACGCGTACAGGAAGACCAGCAGCGCACCTGCGAGCAACGGCGCCCTGAGGAGGGGCAAGGTCACCCGGCGGAAAGTTGCCAGTGGCGAGAGCCCGAGACTGCGCGCCGCGTCCTCGATGGACGGGTTGGTGCGTGAGAGGGCACCGTGGACGAGGATGAAGACCGTTGGGACGCCCGCAACCCCGAGGACAAACGCCGCGCCAGTCGTGCCAAAGATGAACCCCGACCACCCAATCTGGAAGGTCGACATCCCGAGAACCGTCGCGACACCGCGGTGGATGACACCTCCGGGGGCGAGCAGGACCACGTAGGCAAGGGCGAGCACGTACGGAGGCACCGCAAGCGCAAGCGGGGCCACGAACCGGACAACGCGACGCCCGGGGAGGTCGGTGCGGGCAACGAACCACGCCAACGGGACTCCAAAGACCATCGCGCAGATGGTCGCACCGAGCGCGAGAATGGCAGATTGCCCGAAAAGCCCTGGCACGTCGAGGCGAGCAAGCAACGCGAGGAGTTCGGCGGGCGGGACCCCGACGACGGTCATCGCGAGGGTGAATAGCGGAACGCCGACGAGCACGACAGGCACCAACCCGGCGACCTGCAGTCCAGTGCCGACGAACGGGAACCCACCGGCCACCGGGACAGGTCGCACCCCCGCCGATGCCGACGTAGCGCTTGCTCGCATCACAGGCTACACGTCCCCCTCTACCGGCCGGTCATGCGTGTGCCGAGGATACGGGCGCACCCTCGGCGCGGGCCGGGGCATGAGCAGGTGCGGGGGTACGGTCGCCACCATCGGGCGCACTGGCTACAGGACCCGGTTGTGACGGATTGACCATGGTATGAGGGCGGATCACCTCGGCGCGGACTGATCGCCGGAAGGTCACCAGAAGCAGGACAAGGACGGTTACGAACACCCCATTGGCCAGAAGGGCAGTGGGAGCGCCAAAGATCTCGCCGGTGTAGCCGACGGCGAGGTTCACGAACGGTTGCGTCCCGAAGGTGATGGTCGTGCCAATGGCAGCGAGACGTGCCCGCATCGTGGGCGGGGCCATCATCTGTTGCAACCCACTCGCCATCGAGAGGACGATGGGGCCGGTCGCGCCCGACAGGAAGGTCGCGACACATGCCACGAGGACGACCGGGTCTGGCAGGCCGAGCGCCGCACCGGAGGCCTCAATGGACGCCATCACGGGAGGCAAGGAGATCGCCCACAGGAGGGCAAGCATCGCGCCGAACCAGATAAGGAGACCGGCACTGAGGAGACCAGTGCGACGGACGTTCTGCACCAGGGGGAGGACGAGGAATGAGGTTGCAAGATTGCCGGCGCCCCACGCGCCCACGATGGTGCCGAGGGCGCGTGCGTCACGATGAAGGACGTCGCCAACGTAGACCGGATACAGGGTCATCGTGGAAGCGGCCCCGAACATGTAGAGAAGTGGGTAGATGTAGAAGTTGACCAGGTTCGCGTTGCCGAGGATGTGGCGAACCGCGTCCATGGTGGTTCCCCCACCGGCACCGGACCTTGCACCACGTTGCCCGGATGCTCCCTGATTGGTAAAGCGCACCCGTAGGAGGGCCAGGATCACCGCGAGGAAGCTGGCGGCATTGACCCAGAACGCGGTTGCGCTGCCGTAGAAGCCGACGAGAAGTCCGGCGACGGAGGGGCCGACCATTCGCGAGACCTGGAAGCCCATCATGTTGAGCGAGACCGCCTGCCGGATCAGCGTGGGGCCAGTGAGGTCGGCGGCAAATGCCTGCAGGGCCGGACCATCGAGGGCTGTGACGATACCCGTCACCACGGCAAGGACATACAGGTGCCAGAGCTGGATCAGGCCGGTCTGGACAAGGATTGCCAGGGTGGCAGCCAGACCTGCGAGGATCAGTTGCGTCCCGTACAGGAGCTTGCGTCGATCGATCCGGTCGGCAAGGGTGCCGGCGTACGGACTGAGGAAGAGCAATGGCAGGGACCCGAGCATCGCCACGGTTCCAAGGGCAGCCGAAGAGTGGGTCAGTTCATAGACTACCCATGACTGGGCGGTCATCTGGATGAGCGATCCCATTGTCGAAACCGTCTGTCCGGCGAGGAACATCCGGTAATTGGGTACGCGCAATGGCGCATACATGTGGCCAAACCGGCCGGGGGAACTCATGCGATCGGGTCACCTTCAGGGGGATTGGATGGCGAGCACCCACCCCCCGGAAGTCTACGACGTTGGCATCACCTGCCGGTTGCCGTTTGGTGACAATCAGGTAAACAAGGGGGTGTAGAGTTCGATGGCACGGTCGCGCGCGGCCAGCAACTTGTCAATATCGAAGGCCGCTGGCCGGCGGATCTTG
This sequence comes from Chloroflexota bacterium, assembly GCA_014191415.1. Classification (GTDB taxonomy): domain Bacteria; phylum Chloroflexota; class UBA11872; order UBA12225; family UBA12225; genus UBA12225. Next base: position 4,857 of record BJHB01000036.1, on the reverse strand, counting down.
TCGATGGTGCGGACACCGTCGGCGCCATGATCGCCCAGGGGAATGCCGGGACGCAGCGGAAACTCGCCCTCCTGCGTCATCATCGGCGCGGCCCCCTCGGGCGAGAGGACAAAGTCGATGAACGCCCGCGCAACGTTCGGGTGCGGGGCAGACTTGAGGGCGGCGACCGTGAGGGGGATCACCAAGGTCCCGATTCCCCCCGTGGCCTCGTCCGGGTATATCAGGTCGACTGGCGCGCCGGCACGCTTCTTTGGCACATAGTAATAGTGGTTGACGAACCCGGCAGCGAATTCGCCTTGCGCGACGGCATCGGCGACATTCGAGCCACCGTTGAGGACCTTCATGCCGTTGGTCTTGAAAAGGGTGGTCAGGAATGCTGTGGTTGCCTCCTCGCCCTTCAGGAGGATCAGGGAGGCTAGCCAGACCGGGGTCCCGTCGGTGAGGCGGGTGATGGCGATGCGTCCCTTCCACTTGGGGTCGGCAAGGTCGAAGACGGACGCCGGATAGTCCGCAGGCTTGACGAGGGTCGTGTTGACCATGATGTTGCGGCTGCGCCCAATGACCCCGGTCCATGCACCGTCGGGGGCCTTGAACTCGGCGGGTACGCCCTCGGTCAAGCTCGACTGGAATGGCGCAAGCAGGCCCTTCTGGCGCAGCAGCTCAGCGTCCACGTAGTCGGTGGTGTAGTAGATATCGGCCTTGGAGGCGCCCCCCTCCTGCCCGATCAGGAGGCGCAGTTCGGCACTGCCACCGCTCTTGACCGACACCTTCACCCCGGTCTTCTTCTGGAACGCCTCGACGGTGGGCTCCATCAGGGATTCCTTGCGGGAGGAATAGATCACGAGTTCCTTCTCGAGGATTGCAGCGGATGGCACGGGGGTCGCGGCACTGGGGGCTGGCGTCGGTGGCCTGACTGATGGCGCCGGGGTCGATGGCGCCGGTGCCGAAGTGGGCGAAGCGGCCGGAGCCTCCGTTCCGCCACAGGCCGCGATGATGAACGGCAAACCGGCTACCAGGCCACCAACGAAGGTTCGCCGGGATGCCGGGGTGGGTCGGCCGGTGGGACGCGACGGCATGAACGCGTTCATCAGATGCAGGGACTCCTGAAAGAAATCGTAACCGTCAGGGCGCTACCTTCCAACGGCGTGAAACAGTACCAAACCCTGAGGGTTAGGTGCACCTAACCCTCAGGGCCGTTGTCAGGGCCGAACCGTTCCGGCTTGGAGGAGCGCCACCTGCCTGCCTTGGCTTCGTGACCGCGCCGGGACGGAAGGATGCACGACATGCCGCCATCAAATGCAGGACGGGTACAGATCGACAGGCACGTCAGGCACGAGGTGTCGCGGGTCTGGCAAGCACTGACCGACCCGACCGTCCACGTGGAGTGGTGGGCGGCTGGGAACATCAGCCCGGTCGTTGGTCACCGCTTCAACCTTGACATGGGGGCATGGGGCACGCAGGCATGCGAAGTGATCGAAGCGAAGCCGGGACACCGGCTTGCGTACCGGTTCGCGGTCGGTGTCCTGGATACCACGGTAGGGTGGGATCTCCGGGCCGATGACACGGGCACCTCGGTGACCCTGACGCATGATGGCTTCGACCTGGACACGGCGCTCGGCCGGCAGGGCTATGAAGGCATGGGTCGAGGCTGGCCGGGTGTCCTGGCCCGGATGGATGCCGTCCTCTCGAAATAGGCCCGGGTGCCTCTTCCGGTACATCTGCTTTCCCGGACCGTTCGGAACCTTGCAAAAACCGTCAAGAGGACGATACGGATGGCACGGCGAATTCTTGTGGGCACCGACCGTGGTGCCTTCATGTACGAACGCGATCACACCGGCGAATGGCAACTCGGCAACCAGTTGCTCGCGGGATGGCGCGTGGACAGCATCACCACCCTGCCGGGTGGGCGCATCCTTGCCGGAACCGGGCACTACGTCTACGGCACGACGGTCCGTCGATCTGATGACGGCGGCGAGACGTGGACGCAGGTGGACCACTCGCCATCGTTCGAGTCGGGCCCGTTGCCGGTCCTGCCCGATGGCACGGTCCGCAAACTTGATGCCATATGGACAATCACGCCCGGCGGACCGGCACAACCAGGGGCGACCTACGCCGGCACCGACCTCGCGGCAATCTTCCGGAGCGACGACGGCGGCGAATCCTGGCATGAACTGGTCGGATTGCAGCACCACCCGTCACGCGAGCATTGGGCGCCGGGCGCCGGTGGCATGTGCCTGCACACCATCCTGCCTCACCCGACCGATCCCGAACGCATGTGGGTGGGGATGTCCGCGGTCGGCGTCTTCGAGACAACCGACGGCGGCGCGACCTGGCAGACACGCCACGACGGTCTCAAGGAAGTGGAGACCGGCCAGCCGGAATCGGAAGTCGCCCGCTGCGTGCACGGTGTCATGGCGGACCCGGACGACCCCGAACGCCTCTTCCTGCAGTTCCATTTCGGCGTGTTCCGCAGTGACAACGGCGGACAGGTCTGGAAGCCAATCGACACCGGCCTGCCTTCGGACTTCGGGTTCCCGATCGTCGTCACGCGGTCTGGTGCGGTCATGGTCGTTCCCTTGGCGGCCGATGTGCAACGGGTCTTCGTGGACGGTCGCCTGCGTATCTTCCGGTCGACGGACGGCGGGACATCGTGGAATGCGATCACGGCCGGACTACCGCAGGAGCACTACTACGGGGGAGTCTTGCGCGGGTCCATGCGAACCGACCTGGAGACAGGCGAGGTGGTGTTCGGGACCAACCATGGCGAGGTGTTCCACTCCGCCGACGAGGGTCTGACGTGGACGCGCCTGCCGGGCAAGCTGACCCGGATCATGTACGTATCGCTGGCGTGACCATGCGATGTGCGAAGCGAATACTGGTCTGGCTGGGAGGCGGGGAATGGCACGCGTGACGCTGGTGGTCCCGTTGCTGCTGCGCGAACTCCTCGGGGTGCCCGACGGGACGGCGGCGTCCTTCGAGGCGGAAAGCCTTTCGGAGGCGATGCCGGCCCTCCGCCGTGCCTTCCCGAAACTGGCACCGCACGTGTGGGACGAGACTGGTGCATTGCGCAAGCACGTGCAGGTCTATGTTGGCGAATGGAACGTGCGCTGGTCGGACGTGCCGGATGACGTCTGGCACGACGGGGCATGCGTGCGCGTGGCAATGGCGGTCTCGGGCGGATAGGTTGACCGGGCGGGCGTCCGATTGATCCCTAGACACGGGACCGTCCGGCGTGCGACGCTGCCACCGCGGGTGCGGTGCGCCACGCCAGAGGTCACAGGGGGACTGCCATGGAACACGTGCGGTTGGGGACATCGGGCCTGAAGGTCTCGCCGATGGCGCTCGGACTGGGTCTGCGGGGACAGGCAGACAGTGCCGAGGCCGAGCGGCTGATCCGCCGGGCACATGACGGCGGGATCACCTTCTTCGACTGCGCCAACGTCTACGGTCTCCAGGACGACCGTCGCAACGCCGGAAGGTCGGAGGAGATCCTCGGCCGGGCGCTCAAGCCGGTGCGCGATGACGTGGTGATCGCTTCCAAGGTCGTCAGTGCCGTCGGGCCAGGGCCGAATGACCGGGGCGGATCGCGGTACCACATCATGCGTGAGGCCGAACGGTCGCTGCGGCGCCTCGACACGGACCGCATCGACGTCTACCTGCTGCACGCCTACGACGCGGAAACCCCACTTGAGGAACAGTTCCGCGCCCTGGACGACCTCATCCGCGACGGCAAGGTGCGCTACGCCGGCGTGTGCAACTACCAATCGTGGCAGGTGGACCGCGCATTGTGGACGCAGTCGCGGATCAATGCCTCGCCCCTGGTGGTGGTCCAGAACCCGTACAGCCTGCTGGACCGGTCATTGGAACGGGAGATGTTCCCGCTGGTACGCGATGCCGGATTGGGACTGATGGCGTATTCGCCACTGGCCGTTGGCTTGCTGAGTGGCGCGTACCGGCGGGGCGAACCGGCCCCGGCGGAGTCGCTGTGGGCAACGCGCCCACCAGAACGGCTGTCCACGACACTTCACGGGCGGGTCGGGGACACCATCGAGGTGGTCCGGACGGTGGCCGGGAGGCACGGCGTGACAATGGCGCAGGTGGCACTGCAATGGGTGATGTCTCGACCGGAGGTGACCGTCGCAATCTCCGGGGCGGACTCCGATGCCCAGATGGCCGAGAACCTTGGCGCGCTGACCCTGCGCCTGACCGACGAGGACCTGGCCGAACTGGAAGCGGTGTCGGCATTGGAGAACCGTTCCGTCACGTAGGTCAGACGCGCACGCAACGCCCTTGCGAACCGTGTTGCAATCAGCGGCGATGGAGTGGGGAGGTGTTTGCTACCGTCTGGGCATGACCGTGGACCATTCCGGGCAGGACCTGCGCGGACGAAACTTTGCCAATGCCGACCTGACCGGGGCGAACATGCGGGGGGTGAACCTCGAGCGGGCCACTCTGGCTGGGGCGAACCTGACCAATGCCGACCTGACCGGGGCCGACCTCAGCGGGTGTGACCTGACCGGGGCGAACCTGACCGGAGCCGACCTGCGCCGCGCGAACCTGTACGGCGTGGTGGGCTTGCCAGACGGCTACCGTCCCGGCCCACCAGTCCGCGCCTGACAATCGGCGTCGGCTTCCGATCCCCGGCTTCACGCACCCGCGGCGGGAACCTCAGAAACGGCATCGTGCAATGCGGACGCGTAGACCTCGAGTGGAGCAGTGGAGTCATTGGGGCGCAAGACCCAGCGGACTTCACGCACCACGGCATCCGGAGTGGAGTGTGCCCTGAGGTAGGCGACGACGGCGCGGGTGGCGACCCGGGCGGCCTCCTCGACGGGATAGCCGAACGACCCCGTTGAG
>BJHB01000035.1:0-13643 GCA_014191415.1 Chloroflexota bacterium | reverse complement strand
CTCGCACTGCCACCGCCACCCGCACGGCCACCCCGACCCCGGTCACGGAAATTGTGATTTCCCTCCTGCTGACCCGCGCGGTGTCTGTGCCGGCACCCGCGTACGCGGTTCCCGTTCGTGTGTCCCTGTATCGTGGGCCATCAGTCCCCGGAAGCCGCACGCCAGTCGTCGAACTCGATCTCGTCTCTGACCAAACTGGGATGATCGATGTCATCGTCCCGGGTCTCGACGGGGTCTACGACCTGGTGGTCAAGCCGTCCGGTGCCCTCTCGCACGAGGTGAGTGCGGTATCGCTTCGCCCGAACACTATCCGCGCCGTCTCCCTTGACAAAGACCGGTTCCGCGATGGTGACGCCGACGGAAACGACCGGATTGACGCCGTTGATCTGGCGCGACTTCGGGCGGCGTATGGCCGGACATCATCTGATCCGCTGTTTGACCCGGCGGTGGACTTCGACAGGGATGGCGAGGTCACTGTCCTCGACTTCAGCGCGGTCGTCCGCAATCTGGGGTATGCGGGGCCAATCCCGGTGAACTGATGTCGCTCGCCAATCAGGCCGGCGTTCGGGGTGCTTCCTGATGTTGTGCGTCAGTTCGCCATTCCCGGTGCCGCGCCTCTTCAGAATCGGTGACTTGGGACGATGATTAGGGTGTAGTCGGAAGAATCCCGCTGATCCAGCGATTTCCCTAGTCGCCAAAGCCTCCCTCCCAAGCAGGTACAGGATCAGGGCAATGTCCAACGGTGTGGCAGCATCAATGGGCCAAGACTTCAGCAACACCCCCGGTGGATGACACCGGGGGTTTTTTGCGTCCCCGCCCGGTCGTCGATCAGTACTTTGAGGCATCACCTACGTCATTTTCTGGTGACGGTGCCGCGCCTCTTCAGGATCGGTGACTTGGGACGATGATTAGGGGGTAGTCGGAACAAATCCGCTGATCCAGCGATTACCCTAGTCGCCAGAACCTCCCTCCCAAGCAGGTACAGGATCAGGGCAATGTCCAACGATGTGGCAGCATCAATGGGCCAAGACTTCAGCAACACCCCCGGTGGATGACACCGGGGTTTTTTGCGTGCCCGCCCGGTCGTGAACAGGATCCGCGGGAGAGGCCGTCGGACACTTTTCAAGTGATGTGCTGCACCCCTTCAGGAATGCCGACCCGTGTCGATAGTTATGTTGAAGTCGGAACAACCCCGCTGATCCAGCGATCTCCCTAGTCGCCAGAACCTCCCTCCCAAGCAGGTACAGGATCAGGGCAATGTCCAACGATGTGGCAGCATCAATGGGCCAAGACTTCAGCAATACCCCCGGTGCCAAGCACCGGGGTTTTTTGCGTCATGGCGAGTTCGTCGACTGCCACCAGCCTGCGCGCGGAAATCCCGTCATGACAGAGATGGCGCACCCCGTGGCTCAGATTGCGACTGCGTCTCTTCCCCACACCTCGGCGCGTGTCCTCTACGCCATTCCCGGCATCTGGACCGACACGTGGTTCGACGAACCCGACGCGTGGTGGGCGTGGGTCTGCACCTTCGCCGGTTGGTCAATGGATGACTGGCACCGGTTTCGGTCCCGATGGGCAACCGCCGGGTCAGACGCGCGACGCCTCCTGTCGATCGAGACCGGGATTACCTTCTTCGACTGGCGACGGCTTCCGGGCGGGTCGACCTTTGCTTCGGTCGACCGTGCGGTTGCGACGGTAGCTGCCGACCTTCGCCTCATGAACCCCGGTACCTCAGTCACTCTCATCGGACACAGCAAGGGGGGATCGGTCATCAAGCACCTCTTGATCGCGGCGCACCGAGCCACGGAAACTGACCTGCCCGTGCCATGGGACGGTGGCGCGACACTGCGACACGGAATCTGCATCGACGCCCCCCTGGATCTCATCCGCGAAGCCGGCAGCATCATGTTCGGCATCCGTCCGCGGATTTGGCCCGCCTCACGTCCCGGCGTCCCCGTCGCATGCGCGACAATCAACAACTGGTATGACCCAAGCGGTGGACGGCTCGCAGGTGTTCCCAACTATCAGGTGCGGACCTGGAACGACAACTTCCATCCGTGGCCTCCGCATGGAATGAAGAGTGGCCTCGCGCGCCGGGTGCTTGGCGACCTTGGCGCCGGGCCCAGCCTTGTCGTGACAAATGCGGATACCGTGTCGCTATCATCCTCGGTTTCGGGGTAACCCAGGTGAGATGGTGCGGTTGACACGCACACGCGTGCGGCGCGACAGTACGCGCCACTCGTTGGTCCGTAGAGTTGTGGGCCAACATGGTCGTCGCCGGTCGGCACGCGGTCGTCCCGTGGCGGGGCGTTGAAAGAGGGGGAGCGGTTCATGAAGATCACGTGTGCGTTTCGTCGGTCGGCTTTCTACCCATTTGACGATCACGGTGGACCGGGAAATGAGTTGCCACCACCGGACATCCGCCGTGTCTGGTTACCGTCCCTTCATGCTCGCGGGTTCGAGGGTGTCGAGGTTGGCGTACAACCCCGGGGGACGTCCGATGCCACCATTCGCGACCTTGGCAAGGAACTCGCCGATGCCGGCGTCCCGGCCGCGGTGATCCGCGGAGGCGGAGGTTTTGCGAGCCCCCGCGCGGCGCACTCCAGTCGCGAACGCGTTGAGCGCGCAATCCACCAGGCCCATGCCATCGGGTGCAACCTCGTCAACATGACGGTCAGCACTCCGGCGTCCGATCCGACCGGACCGGGTGCCAATGGTGTGGGAGAGCGCATCTCCCAGGGTGGAAGCCGCTATGCAACCGAGGCTGACTTCGAGATTACGGCCCACCACATGCGTGAAGTCGGGAAGATCGCTGCCGGTCTCGGTGTATCCATCGCTATCGAGATGCACCAGCACTCCATTGCCGATAACTCGTGGAGCACCCTTCACCTCCTGGACCTCATCGGACTGCCTAATGTCGGGTGCAATCCTGACCTCGGCAATCTCTACTGGTGCTACGAAGAGCCCGAGGAATCTGTCGAGCGCTGCATCGTGGCCCTCGCCCCGCGTGCCAAATACTGGCATTGCAAGCAACTCATTCGCGTGCACGTGCCAGAAGTTCAGAAGGCCTACTACATCAAAGTGCCCCTGCCGGACGGCGATATGGACTACCGGTTTGCCGTTGCCGCCATGTTCGGTGCAGGCTACACCGGCGCGATGGCCGTCGAGGGTGTCCGCGAAGGTGACCAGATGTATCGTGACGGCAAGAGTGCTGAGTATTGTCGCCAACTGTTCCGCGATCTCGGTCACTGATCGGCGATGGTAGTCGCCAAGTGAGTCGGAGCCGCGCGTTTTCGCTCGTCCTGCCCGTGTACGTCCCGTCACTGCTCCTCAGTGCGGGACAGGGCATCCTTGTGCCCACGTTGCCGCTCTTCACCCAACAGCAGTTTGAGGTCAACTTCAGCCTGGTGTCCCTTGTGGTCGCCGGGGCGGGCCTTGGGACCCTGTTGGGGGATGTTCCCGCCGGCATGTTGATCGAAAGGTGGGGACGCAAGCCCGTCATGGTTGCGGGCACCATCGCCGCCGCCATCGCCACCTTGCTCATGGGAACCACTCCACTGCTTGCAGGTGCGTTCGGGTTGTTCCCGGCATTCGCCCTGCTTGTCCTGTTACGCCTCATTGCCGGTGTCGGGTCGGCCATGTGGAACCTGTCCAGAATGGCCTACATTGCAGATGTAGTGCCGCTTGCCGACCGAGGACGGGCACTCTCTACATTCGGAGGTGTCGGACGCATCGGCACGTTTGTCGGTCCCTTTGTCGGCGGCCTCATCGGCCTCTGGTTCGGCCTCGAAGCCTCCTTCTATATTGCCGGTGCGATGTCCGCAATCGGTGCCGTGATCTCGGTCTTTGCAATCACCGAGACCCGCCATGTGACCGGTCGCGCTGGCAAACACATGCAGTGGTCGGTGGTCGGCGCGGTTGCCCGACGGCACTGGCGTGACCTGACCGCGGCCGGTTCAGCGCAGATCTTCGCGCAGATGATCCGCGCTGGGCGCCAACTGATCGTGCCCCTCTACGGTGCGAATACCCTCGGACTGACCGTCGTCGAGATCGGATCGATCGTCAGTATCTCGAGTGCAGTTGATATGTCTCTCTTTCTCCCTGCCGGCATCCTGATGGACAAGCTTGGGCGGAAGTTCGCGTCCGTTCCCAGTTTCATCGTGCTTGCCATCGGCATGGCCATGGTTCCATTTGCCGTCAACTACACCACTCTTCTGGTCGCAACGTGCGTCATGGGGTTTGGCAACGGCATCGGATCAGGCACGATGATGACCCTCGGCGCCGACCTCGCGCCCAAGGAGGCAACCGGGGAGTTCCTTGGGGTGTGGCGTCTTATCGGCGATTCCGGCACGTCTGGTGGGCCGCTTGCCGTGGGTGCGATAGCGGACCTCATCGGTCTCGGGCCGGCTGCGTTCTGTCTCTCGGGTACAGGGATCCTGGCCGCCGTGGTCCTCGTGGTCTTCGTTCGGGAGACCCTCGTTTCACCGGCACGCATCGTCAGGGCGCCTTCTCCCGTTAACTCGGTGTGACAACCAGAGGCTTCGACGCCGACCAACCGGACGACTTCCTTTCTGAAGCCCCTTCCATGGCGGAAGGGGCTTCCAGAACCGTGTCCACTGCAGATGCGAGGGCTGCGATCTCTCTTGGGGCCGCCCGCGTTCGATTTGGGTCTAGCCTTGTTGGCCGTTCCCCGGAGACGACCCGCAGTTACATGCAGTCACTTGACCACTTCTTCAACTTTCTCGATGGTCTTGGCATCTCCGAAACGTCGCCAACCACTTTCCTCCCGACCGGAGTTGCTGAACGCTTCGCGGCATGGTTGATCAGGCGCTATGGTCGACGCCCGCGTGGCACTCAGGTGACCTACTTGGCCGGGATGCGTGCCTTCTACCGATACCTTGACCGGCACGACCTACTGCCTGCCGGGGTCACCATCGAACGGACCCGCAGTGCTGTCCGGGACGTCATCGGCAGGCCCGGGCCATACCTTGCGCCACGAATCGATCCCCGCCTCCCGTCCATCGTCCTGTTGGCCGAAGCACTCCCGATGCCCGTCCCCGACGGGGCGGCGTCACAGCGCGCCCGCCTTGAACTGCTGCGGGACCGCGCCATCCTGCGTGTCCTCTACGCGACTGGCATGCGTCGTGCCGAGGTTGCCTCCCTCACCCGGGGGTGTGTCGCCGACGGGCACGCCCTGGAGGCCCTCGTCACTGGCAAGGGCCAGAAGGAGCGAACCGTCTTCTTCGATCCGGACACGATGACGGCAATCCGCGTCTATCTCGAGGCCCGGGCTGACCGGTTCGAGCCCCTCTTCCTGCGACACGACACCGGTCGTGGTCAACCGGGCCCCGCGGGACGCCACTACGCCATGAGTGAGAAGACCGTCTGGAATGTCGTCCGCAAGTACGGCGAACTTGCCGGGGTCTCTGCCTCGCCCCATGACTTCCGGCACGACAAGGCCACAACCCTCCTGAACCAGGGTGCCCAACTCTCCGAAGTCCAGGACATCCTGGGCCACGCGTCGCCGGAGACAACCAAGACGATCTATGCCCACTACGACCGGTCACGCCTTCGCGAGGCGTTTGACCGCTTCAGCGTGGCGCCGGAAGACCGCACGCGACCGGGCAGTCCGGCATAGCTGCGATGGCGACAGATTGCTGAACCTTGCGTTTCTGCCTTCATCGCGCCGGAACCGGTCCATCGCGACCCCGGTCGTCTCTCCAGATGAGGCGTCTGGTCAACGGTAGACTTCCAAGTATGCCCCCGGCCGAAGTCATCCAGATCGACCCCCTGAAGCCGGATCACCGTCTCCTTGCTCGGGCCGGTGCTGTCATCCGCTCAGGTGGGCTTGTCGCCTTCCCGACCGAGACCGTTTACGGGCTTGGTGCGAACGCATTTGATGACCGCGCCATCTCCAGGCTCTACGAGGCGAAGCGACGGGACGCCAGCGATCCCCTGATCGTGCATCTTGCCGCCGCCGAAGACCTTCTGCGTGTCGCGACCGATCTCCCACAGGCCCTCGGGCACCTGACCACGCGCTTCTGGCCAGGTCCGCTGACGATCGTTGCGCGCAGGCATCCGGATGTACCGGGTCGTGTATCCGCGAACCGTCCGACCGTTGCCATCCGTGTCCCGGCGCACCCGGTTGCGCGAGGACTTATCGAGGTCGCTGGTGTTCCTGTGGTTGCCCCAAGCGCCAACCGGTTCATGCGGTCAAGCGCGACCCGCGCCTCGCACGTGGTTGCTGACCTAGGTGACGTGATCGATCTCGTACTCGACGGAGGTCCGACCGAGATCGGTCTCGAATCGACGGTCGTAGCTACCGACGATGACGGTAGTGTGCGTATCTTGCGACCCGGGGCAATCCCGGTGGAAGCGATCATCGAGGCACTTCGCGATGCTGGGGTAACAGTCCCGGTTCACGTTGGCGCGGTTCAGCGGGTTGCCTCGAACGTTGGCGATCTCTCCCCGGGACTTCTGGAGACGCATTACGCCCCCCGGGCGAAATTGATCCTTGTCTCTGGGCCTTCCGCGAATTCCGTTCGTGTGATGGTCCAACTGCTGCAAGATTCGATCGCTGCTGGTGAACAGCCAGGGCTCATCGTGTACGACGAGGATGCGGATGCGTTCGTTGATCCTGGGTTGTCCCAGCGGGTAATGATTTCTCGTGTCGGCTCAGTTGCCAAACCGGAAACCGTTGCGCACAACCTCTTTGCATCGTTCCGTGACCTTGATGCTGCCGGCGTGACGCGCATTGTCGCGCGCACCATGGACCCTGTCACAACCTTTCTTCGACAACCGCCGATCCCCGGTGGCATCGGCCTCGCCCGGGCGATTGACGACCGCCTGATCCGCGCTGCTGGCAGCAGGGTCCATCTCACTGAAGCAAAGAAATGAGGCCATGCTGATGACCGCCGACGCATCCTTCCGGAGTGCACAGAGCTACGCACCTGACCCGCGCAACGAAGACGTCCTTGTCTACGTCAACGGCGCCTTCGTGCCCCGCCATGAGGCGCGCGTGTCCGTCTTCGACAGTGGCTTTGTCCTTGGCGACGGTGTCTGGGAGGGGCTTCGCCTTGTCAACGGTACGTTGATCAGCCTTGACGCCCACATGGATCGCCTCTTCGAGGGCGCGAATTCCATCGCTCTTGACATTGGCATGACGCGTGAGGCCGTTGTGGATGCGGTCCGCCAAACGCTTCACCGCAACGGGATGACCGACGGCGCGCATGTCCGCCTGATGGTGACCCGAGGGGTCAAGCGCACCGTGAACCAGGATCCGCGCTTCATCATCGGTGGCGCGACCGTCGTGATCGTCGCCGAGTACAAGGCTCCGAATCCCGAAACACGCGAGCGAGGGCTTACGCTTTTCACTTCGACGTTCCGCACCAGTGGACCTGATGTCTTCGACTTGCGCCTGAACTCACATAGTCGCCTCAACCTGATCCAGGCACTCATCCAGGCGATCAACGCCGGCGCTGATGAGGCGCTGATGCTTGACCCGCGAGGATTCGTTGCCAGCTGCAACTCAACCAACTTCTTCATCGTCCGCCGGGGCGAACTCTGGACCTCCACCGGCCTCTACAGTTTCAAGGGGATTACTCAGCGAACCGTTATTGATGCTTGGGAGAATGCAGGCGGTCGTGCCCGCGAGTGCGATTACACCCTTGCGCAGGTCTACTCGGCCGACGAGGCATTTGTAACCGGGACACTCGGTGGCGTCACTCCGGTCGTGCGGATCGACGGTCGGCAGATCGGGGACGGCAAGCCCGGACCGCTGACGGCCCGGGCCTTTGATCTGTACACCGCCGTGGTCATGGCCTGACCGGGGTTCAGCAGAACGTCACGCCTTCGACGGGTCGGCCATGTAGTCGGCCGGGTTGCGCCACGAACGTGTGGCCTTCCAGCCCAGCAGCCTCTTGGCCCGCGAATTGGAAATGCCTGCCTCAGTCGCACCAATCGTCGCCATGCCCGGGATGTTTTCGGTGCCCGGATATGCCCGCGCAATCAGGTCTCGCGTCGGTTCAAGTCCCCACGAGTCATCTTGCACCGCGTACAACTCGGTGCACGCCGCTTCGGGGTTGTCACTCTCGATGGCAAGCCGGAACATCGCCGCAAGGTCGCGAGGATCGGTGTAACTGAAGAGCGCCCGTTCGCCGGACAGTGGATTGGTCTTGAAGTGGGTTTCCATGTTCGGGTAGTCCCACGGTCGGGCCACCAGGCTTGGCCGTATCGACACCACTCGCAGTTTTCCTGCCGTCCGTCGGTGGATCTGTTCAGCGGTCAACTCACCAAGGAGCTTCGACAACCCGTACGGGTCCTGTGGTCGGTTGGCGTGGGTCTCGTCGACTGGCACGAAGTCTGGCAGGTGCAGGTGCGTGCGATAGCCCTGCCCAAGCGTATTGATGCTGCTTGCCATTGCGACTGCCTTGAGACCGAGTACTGCAGCTGCCTCGCACGCATTGAAGTTGCCAACCACGTTGGTCGTGAAGACATGGGTGTCCGGGAACGTGCCTGGGGAAGCAATCGCCGCAAGGTGGATCGCCGCATCGGCACCGGCAAAAACTTCGATCAGGTCGCCAAGGTTCTCATGGTTCCCGATCCGGTAGCGCACTCCGGGCACTGCCGGCTGGAGCCCTCGGGGTGTCGCATGGTGGGGCGGGCGCTCGCGATCCAGCACGGTCACGGTCCACCCGTGTTCGACAAGTTCGCGTACAACCCATCCGCCAATCCATCCGCATCCGCCTGTAACCGTCACTCGTCGTGTCATTGTTCCGCTGTTCCCCTCTTCATGTGCTGCGGCGAAGCGCTTCTAGACACTGGGGTTGTGGTGGAGCCGGGCGAGCCACGCTCGCGCCGCTTGCACCTTCCCAGAACGTGCTGGTCTCAGTCGCGTCATGCCTGCAACCAGGTTCGAGACCTCCATGATCGCCTCGGGTGTCCCACGGACCAGTTCGATCTCCACGTAGCGTCGCAGGTACGGGTGCCCTTCCAGCCGGACCTCGTCCAATGAAAGGATGACCTCGGCCTGATCGTGCGCGTGTCCAGCGTTGGTGTCACGGCGCAGTCTCAGGTTACGCCTGGGATTGATCAGGACCGCTCCACCCGCGAGGTCACCAGGGTATGAGATACCCCTCACCCGCAGCGCCTCAATCACCGGAAGGGCTTCGGTGATCGTGTCCCATTCATGCACCGGTATGCCCACAGGAATGGCAGCCGTGAGTTCCGTCCGCGCCAGCGGCCCGCCCGGTGCACCTCCAGCCGGTCCCTTGAGGGTCAACTCGCCAACCGACTCTCCATCAAGGGCTCGGATCCGCAACGTGCATCGTTGCCTTGCCAACGCATGGCCGGAAGTGTCGAAGTAGGTATCCCGAAGTCGGATCTCGGTCTGTTCCACCACTCGCCAAGGGCCAAATGCGCCGGCCTTGGCCAGATCGGCGAACGCCTGACGCGACGCCCGCAACTTGACCTCAATCTCGATCGGCGTGGGAGTTTCCGGCATCACCGAACCCGGCGAAGGATCGCGAACAAGTCGGCACCATCCATCGGTGTCTCGATCTCGGGTTCGTGCGCCTCGTCAATTTCGAACCATGGTGCGAAGTGAGCCTTGATGATCTCCCAGTCGGCGGCGAACGGTGGCCCGCCCTCGGCCGGCCCGATGAAGAAACTTGCAATCAGGCGTCCCCCGGGCTTGAGGATTGCCCTGATGTTCGTCACGTATCGGTCACGATCGGCCGGGGCAATCGCGCAGAAGCATGCACGTTCCAGGACGTAGTCGAATGCTTCGGGATACCACTGATGCAGGGTGAAGACATCCGCCTGCTCAAAACGTGCGTGATCGACAAGTCCCTTTGAACGCGCCAGTTCGGTCGCACCGGCGACTGCCGATGGCGCAAAGTCGAACCCGACGACCTCGAACCCGTGGGACGCGAACAGAAGTGCGTCATGGCCCCGTCCGCACCCCGGTGCCGCCAAGCGTCCGGGTGGAAGGGCGCTCGGGCCTTCCAGCAGATCGATGAACGCGGGCGTCGGCACCCCCCGTTCCCAGCCAGTCCGGCCATCCTTGTAGCGTGCTTCCCAATACGTCGGTTCGTGGACTGGATTTGGCGTCGTCATGGGCTCCGTCCGAAATGCGTCACGCAGAGGAATAATTCCGCCATTTCCGACACATGATTAGAAACCGGCCGGTTGTGGGAGGGTACCCTACCCCCCTGCATGATCTACGACCATCTATTCCGAGTGCGGTATGCCGAAACGGACCAAATGGGGGTGGCCCACCACGCCGTCTATCTTGTCTGGTTTGAGATGGCGAGGGTGGAATGGATTCGCGCGCTCGGGTTCCCTTGGGGTGACATTGAAGCCAGCGGGTACGCCCAGGCGGTCCACCAGACCCACCTGAACTATCGCCGACCCGCACGGTTCGACCAGTTACTGGTCATGCGCGTCGCCCTCGTGGAAATGCGCGGGCCCCGGATGCGCTTCGGATACCGCCTTCACGATGCTGCTGATTTCGATCAGCATTCCGACGATGCAGAGACACTTTCGTTCGGAAGCATTGAACTGGTGTGGGTAACCCGTGACGGACGCCCGACGCGCCTGCCGAAGGATCACCCGGCCAACACGATGTTCGCTTCCATGCCGGCGCATCCCGACTGGGACGCCTGAACCAAGAGGATCAGGCGTCCCTACCGTGTTCTAGTTGCCCGACCGCCGAACCACTGCATCCGGGCGCTCGGTCAGTCCCGGCAAGAGTGACGTTCCAAGGCCTGGGACGTCTGGCAGCGTGATGTGCCCGTCGGCCACGATGGGCAGGCCAGTCACAAGTTCGGTGTACCACCCCGTGTAGAAGGCCCGGACAACCTCCTGGATCAAGGTGTTCGGGGCATTCATCGCTACGTGGACGCCCGCCGCCCAGGTCACCGGACCGGTGCAATCGTGCGGTGCGACCGGCAGCCCAAATGACTCCGCCAGGGTCGCGATGGCCTTGCCCTCGGAGATGCCTCCGCACCAGCCAAGGTCCAGCATGACGTAACTGGCAGCGCGTGCCTCCATGAGTTCACGGAAGCCACCCCGGTTCCCTAGCAGTTCGCTCGCGGTCGTCGGGATCCGCGTGCCGTGGGCAAACTGCGCGAGCGAAGCGATGTCGTCTGGACGAACTGGGTCCTCGATCCAGAACGGCCGGATGTCCTCGCGTTCGAATGCCTGCGCGATCTGCAGCGCAGCGGGCGTCTGCCAAAGGCCATGCAGCTCAACCATCAGGTCCATGTCATAGCCGACCACTTCGCGTACCCGCCGGAACGGACGCATCGCGGTGTCAAGTTCGCGCGGCGAAATCGACGTCCCGTTCGTCCGGTACGCAGCTTCGTCGAAGGGCCACATCTTCATCCCAGAGATGCCCATGGCCAGGAGACTTTGTGCCAGGGGGCCCGCATCGCCGGTCAACCAGGCGTCGAGGTCCTCATACGGTCCGATACTGTCGACGCCCACGCCCCAGTTCTCGCGTGCCTGGCCGACCGTCTTGCGGACGTACCGGTAACCGGCGCAGGTGTTGTAGACCCGCACGCGATCGTGGGAGGCTCCGCCGAGAAGTTCGTAGACGGGTGCCCCGAGGTGCTTGCCCTTGATGTCCCAGAGCGCCATGTCGATTGCTGAGAGGCCCCGCCGTTCGACTCCGGTTCCCTTCGTTCCCACATAACCCGGCAGCGACGTGCGAAGTCGGTCGATGCGACCGGGATCCTGCCCGATCAGCTTCGGCGCTACGGTCTCATGCAGGTACGACGCGACTTCGGGTGCGCCGAAGAACGTCTCACCCAACCCCACAATCCCCTCATCGGTATGAACTTGCACGAAGAGGATGTTGCCGAACTCCTCCAGCTGGATCGTTTCGATCCCGGTCACTTTCATGCTGTCATTTCCTTTCCCGCCCAATCCTTGGCGCGCCTTGCCCCGTCCGCGGTCGCTTAAGACCTGTCATCCGGGGCAAGGATCGCTCGCGTCTCACCAGTTGGTGATGCTTCCATCCAGGCGACGCAACTGGGGCAGTTCGGCAATCTGGAACGGATGCTTGCGCGCCGCGTCACGGTCGAAGTCGACCCCGAGTCCCGGTCGCGTTGGTGGCAGCAGGTACCCGTTCTCCCACGGAACCTGGACGGTCACAACGTCCATGAGTGAGGTCCCCGGTTTCCGCGGCTGTTCCTGCACGCCCACGAGTGGCGATGAAAGATTGAGGTGCAGGCACGCCGCGGTCGAGACCGGACCTAGCGGATTGTGGGTTGCCAACTTGATGTAATGCGTTTCGCACCAACCCGCGATTTTCTTGGCTTCGGTGAGACCACCGCAGATGCCAAGGTCTACCCGGCAGAAATCCATCAGTTCTTCCTCGATGACCTGCCGGAACTCCCACTTGCTTGCGAACTGTTCGCCGACCGCGATTGGGGAATGCACGTGTTGACGGACGAGACGCAGGCTTTGCATGCTCTCGGCGCGGATCGGATCCTCCATGAAGAAGGGGTTGAACTCCTCGACCGCCCGGCAAAGCCGGATGGAATCGGCTGGATCCAGCCGGGTGTGAATATCGAAGCACAGTTCCACGCCGTCGCCAAGCGCCTTGCGGAGGGCTGCGAACTCACGCACCGCCTGTGGAATGGCGACCGACGGCTCCAGGATGTTCCCGAATTCCGCCAGGCCCCACCGCACGAATTTCCACCCTTCGGCAACGTGCTTCTGGGCATTTTCAACCAACTCCTCGATGGAGGGACGCTGAATGTGCGGGTAACAGACGACCTTGTCGCGGCAGAGTCCGCCGAGGAGTTCGTATACCGGAACATTCAGGGCTTTCCCCTTGATGTCCCACAGGGCGATGTCGATCGCCGCAATCGCCGAGGTCGCAATGTTCTGCGCCGGGAAGAACCCACCGCGCGACATCATCTGCCAGAGGTATTCGATCCTGAATGGGTCCTGGCCGATAAGGAAGGTCTTGAAGTGTTCGATCACTCCTTGGACCGCCAACTCACGGCCTGTCAGGCCGGCTTCGCCAATGCCCCAGATCCCCTCGTCGGTGTCGACCACCACGAAGAAGTAGTTCCGCGATCCTCCCCAGACTGGGTAGCACTCGATATCGGTGATCTTCATTGCGTCTCCCTCGCTTCACTGCGTTTCGCAATCAACCGGACTTTCGCGATACGCGCGATCCGAGGATAGCGATGATGCGCCTGCCGTGTCGGGACGGAAGTGAAGCCACCGGTGACCGGCAATCGGTGCGCCGGACGTCACGCAGTCGCGCTCTCGGGCACAATGCACCCATGACGATGAGTGCTACGGACGGATCTCCCATGCGACGGCTTGCAGTGATCGGTGGCGGGCAGATGGGCGGCGCAATCCTGGCGCGTGCAATCGCCGCCGGCCTCTATTCGGCCTCCGAGGTTGTGGTCAGCGATGCCGATCCGGGGATCCGTGACCGGTTGCATGCGTCATTGGGTGTCCGCGCCATCTTTGATGCCCCCGCTGCGATCGATGGCGCGACCTGCATTCTTCTGGCTGTCAAACCCCAGATCCTGACCGCACTTGGGCGCGACCTTCGCGGAAAGCTTCTTCCCGGCCAGGTCATCCTCTCGATCGCTGCCGGGATTGAACTTGCGACCTTG
>BJHB01000034.1:0-13716 GCA_014191415.1 Chloroflexota bacterium | reverse complement strand
CGGGGTCTTCGGAGCTCGCGGAATAGATCCGGGCACCACGTTCCTGCTGCAGACCGCTGAGATCCCGGCCGGCGTATCCGTTCTCGACCTCGGATGCGGCGCCGGTGCGATCGGGATCCATCTGGCATCCGAAGACCGGCGCCGTCGCGTGGTCATGACCGACGTGTCACAGGCAGCCGTAGAACTCGCATCCACAAATGCCTCTCGGAACAACCTGGACCGGGTACGGGTACTCGTCAGTGATGGCTTCGCCGCCATTGCCCGCGAGCGATTCGAGGTGATCCTTTCGAACCTGCCCGCACACCGGGGACCAGTCGATGACCCCTCACTCGCAGAAGGACTCATCCGCGATGCGGCCGCCCACCTCAACGAGGACGGAAACGCATGGTTCGTGGTCAACCGGTCCCGCGGGATCGAACTGCCGGCCGCCCGAGCCTTCCGGCACGTGGAGATCGCCGCTCAGAACGCCCGCTACAAGGTCGTCCGGTGTGCATCTCCCCGACCAACCCGGTCAACTCGACACGGGTGAGCCACTCCGGGAGTTCGCGCGTCACTTGCGTACACTTTGATTGGTTCTGCCCGGGTCAAGCAGTGATCCGGCGCCTGGGAGGCGCGGCTGGTCCGGTGACTGGTGCAGTCTTCAAAACTGTTGGGCCGGCGTCAAGCGTCGGTCGGTGGGTTCGACTCCCATGCGCCTCCGCCATCATGTTCCGGATCCGTACTCTCGGATCCGGAACACCCGTCATGCAATGCCCCTAGAGCGCGGCTCCGAGGGGTAGCGAGACCGCCCGGCCCGAGGTGACGCTTTGGAAAATCGCGTCGGTCACTTCCATGTACTGGAGACCATCACGGAACGATGGTTCAGGATCGGTACGCCCCTCACGTATCGCGTGGATGAAGTCCGCCTCCGCGGTCCAGTGCATTTCTTCGTCCGGCGAAACAGGACACTCGTGCAACTGGGCGTCGGTCCGCTTCCCGATCAGGATTGTCCCGCTGCCCGGCGCGTCGGTCCCCGAAAGGTAGCGGATCGTCCCTTCGGAACCATAGATCTCGATCATGTTCGGTTCCGCGCCGAACCGACCGACCCCACAGAACGACGCCGATAGCAGGCCACCACCCGCGAGGCGACCAGCAACCGCCACCGAGTCGGGGCGCTCAACCGCCGTCTGGCCAGTCCCTTGGTTCGTCTGCGCCGCGGGCCTCGACGGGATCAGCGTCAGTGCGTCCGCAGAGACGCGGGACAGTGTGCCCACCCAACGGTGAACCACCTCAAGGTTCATCCCGAGATGCATCGTGTTCACGCCGGAAATCGCGGCGATCTGACGCCAATGCACCGGCGCATGCGGATCAGCATAGTCCTCGATGAACGACCGGACATTCACATGGAAGATGTCGCCGACATAGTGTTCGGCCAACAAGCGCCTGATGACACGATCACCCCGCATGTAATGAGGAGGCGGGCAAAGCATCGCTGTCCGGTCAGTGAGCTTCCAAGCGTCGTACATCCGCCGGGCATCCGCGTAGTCCAGCGCCATCCGCGCCTGGCAGAACACGTGCTTTCCAGCTTCAAGGGCTGCCACCGCGTACGGACGGTGCAGATACGGCTGCGTGCCGATCCAGACCGCGTCGATGTCGTCCGACGCGATCAGTGCCTCAGGTGTTGGATACGTCCGCGCGATGCCGTACTCGGCTGCTGCACGCGCCGAGCTTTCATGCGTGCTGTTCACCACGCCTGCCAATTCGACGCCCGGCACCGCCCGCAAACCCGGCACGTGACGTGTCCGACAGATTGCGCCTGCGCCGATGAAACCGATTCGTATGCGGTCTGGGTTGGTCATGCGGTCCCCTCCGTAACCTGCCACGCCTTTCGGCACGGCCGGAATTGCCTTCGCTCGCCGATGGTATCGGTTTGCCCACTCCGGTGCGCGGGCCTATCATGTCGCACATCCGGGTAGGCACCCATGACGCCAGTCCGGTGGGGAAGGACGACCATGACGGTACTGACCACTCCGAAAGTCGATCTTGAGCGCTTCCGCGAACAGGGCTACCTCGTCGTTGAGGGAATCTTCGACCCAGTTGCCGATCTCGACCCCGTCGTGGCGGAATACTCCGCCTTGCTCGACACCCTGACCGACGAGTGGGTTGCAAACGGCACCATCAAGCGTGACTACCGTGAGCTCCCGTTTGCCGAACGCTTGGCCGGCGTTCTCAATGAGGCCGGACCGTCCGGGTTCCAGCCATTCGACATCTCACTGCCGTTCAACGGCGTAACCGAAGAGACCCGGATCCACCTCGGATCCCAAGTGTTTGGGCTACTCCGCAATGAGCGACTGCTGAACGTTGTCGAGCAGTTCATCGGACCTGAGATCCTCTCGAACCCAATCCAGCACGTCCGGATCAAGCCTCCTTCGCGCCTGCTCGGCAAGGAATTCCGCAACACCCTCGTCGGGCAAACCGACTGGCATCAGGATCAGGGTGTAGCCCTTCCCGAAGTCGACGAAACCGAAATGCTCACCTGCTGGATGCCGGTGTTCGATGCGACCGAGGAGAACGGTTGCCTGTGCGTGGTACCGGGTAGCCACACCAATGGTCTTGCAACTCATTGCCCCGGCATAACTGACGCGCGGAAGGCACTTCACATCCCCGATGAGATCCGTGGCGACTACTACCTGCCGGTTCCGGTGCCTCGCGGTGGCGCACTGTTCCTTCATCGCCAAACCATGCACGCGTCCCTCGACAACAAGAGCCAGGGTGTCCGTTGGAGTTTCGATCTCCGGTACCAGCCGATCGGACAGCCGACTGGTCGCCCATGGTTCCCGGACTTCGTCGCGCGTTCAAGAAGCAATCCGGCAACCGAGCTGCGTGACCCGCAGGTCTGGGCACAGATGTGGCACAACACCCGGACACACTTGGCGAGCATCACCGAAAAGATCAAGACCAACCGGTGGACCGGTGACGAACCAGTCTGCGCGGCCTAGGAAGGGGCATCTCACGTGACAGCCTGGGAACATCGAACCGTGGTCGTCGGTCGAGGCCGCAATGCGGACAGCACACCGGGAGACTGGCAAGTCGACTTCGGAGATGGAGAAGTCCTGGTTGGTCTTCAGACCGTCCTCGACTATTACGGCAGCCGCGAGTGGGAACTCGTGACGCTTCTCCCCCAGTCGTGGGCAGCAAGCAGCGGGCAATTCGGACCGTGGGACATCACCCAGTACCGCGCTGTCTTCAAGCGGGCGACACCGGGTTCGGCCGGGAGTAATCGGTGATTGCCTGGCAGTATGCGTACCTTTTTGTCGTAGTCCGCGGGGGCGACCACCTCGTTGCAAGCATCGACGGGGTGGTCCTCGATCTCGCTCGGGATCAACGCACCCCGTCGGATGTTCTCAATCAGCTGGGCGCCGATGGGTGGGAACTCGTCACGGCCGTTCCGACGGCACCAATGACCATCGTGCGTGATCCGGCAACGAACCATGAGGTTCCCGAAAGTTTCTGGGTCTTCTACCTGAAGCGTCCTCGCCTGCCTGTAGTAACCTACGCGTCCACCTGAGATACCATGCCACCTCGCCGATGGACGGGAACCCTTGCGCCAGCCCTTTCGGCGAGAGTGGTTCCCACCCGAAACGACGGGGTCATCCTCGGTGTCCATGCCATCGTTGGGTCGTAAGCCCCATGGCGAACCATTCCCTCCAAGTCGACCGGCACCGGTCGGTTCGGTCGGCCACGCTTGAAAGCGATGGTCAGCCCAAACCACGCAACTGGCCCGGTAGCCAGAACAGCTGCCGAAATTCCAAGGACCTCAGCGCCTCCGTCCGCCACTTCATTCGCAATCGCCAGGCCCAGAAGGATCATCGGCAGCGCGGTTACCAGCGCGATGCCCGGAATGCCACCAGGAACCCGGAATGGACGGATGATTCGCGGCTCGCGGATTCGAAGGACAAGCAACGCGAAGAACTCGAGCAAGAGCGTGGCGCTGTAGACAACCACGTCAATCACCGCCAGGCTCGTGAAGTCCACCAGTGCAATGAATGTGAACAAGACACCGCTGAGAATGAGGCTTGCCGTAGGCGCACCGGTACGGGCATTCGCCTTGGCCAGCAACGGGGGGAGGTAATGGTCCTCCCCAAGGGCCATCGGAATGCGGCTGTTCGAGAGCATGTTTGCGTTGAATAAGCCGGCCACCCCGATGACGGCACCGACCGCGACCGCGAACCGCAGTCCCTCACCGCCAATCGCACCCGCAAGCGCCGGGAATGCACCCTCTCCCCAAGCAGCGGGATCCGATGTCACCGTCAAAGCTGCGAGAACCGGCAGCAGATACGTGAGCATGGACAATACGACAACAATCCCAAGCGCGATCGGGATTGTCCGGCCAGGTCGGCGAACTTCACCGTTGACCGTCGCAACCCCATCCCACCCTTGGTAGTTCCACATCACCACGAACAGGCCTGCCCCTAGGGCGCCCGCGGTCCCCTGCCCGGATGGTGGCCCCCCAGACCATGAACCAACCACGGCATCAAAGGACGAAAATCCCTCGACAGCCATCCCGGCCATCGCAATAAACGGGGTGACGACAAGAACACCCGCAACAGCCGCCATCCATCCCGCGACCCGCGCTCCGAGAAGGTTGGCACCAACCACTGTCCAGATCAGGACCGTCGCAAGCATCCATCTGCCCGCGTCCGACACGAACCAGTCCACACCGGTAATGTCCCGGAACACCGCGGACCCATACGTGCCAAACAGGACCGGGTAGATACCCATGTCCACGAAGGAGACGAGCCAACTCCACCAGGCCTCCTGGAAACCCCAGAAACTCCCTAGCGCGCGCTTCACCCAGGCGTAGTAGCCACCAGGTACCGGAATCGCAGCGGAAAGTTCGGCCACCATCAAGGCCGTCGGAACACTCCAGATGAGCGGTGTCACCAGGATAAGGACAATCGACAGCAACGGCCCTGCCGATTGCACGACCGGTTCAATCCCGTAAGGGCCACCCACCACGGTGAAGAAGAGAACCGCCGTGAACGAGATCAGTCCTAGACGCCCACCGACACGTCCAGTTGACATTGGCCGACCTTCAGTCATGCGCGCCATTCAGACAAAACGGCAAGGAGGTTAACCAGAGCCCTCGACAGGCGTCGATACCGCATTGAGGACACCGCTGATCGACTCTCGATGGGAACCGTCGAGGATAGATGCGTTGGTTCGGAAGTATCGTTGCAGCAAAGCCGTCACCTTCGGGTCAGGCTGATCAGAAAAACGCATGATCGCCGACTGCTTCCGCATGCGCACCCCTGAAGTGGTGCCTTCGTCTACCGTCCCGACTTGCAGTCGGGACCCAGAGGACCACTGCGCCACGTAATGACGCCCTGACGGCCACTGCTCATAGCTCAACTGGAAACCCTGGACCGCGTCAGAATCGTCGACCCAGATCACTAGTTCGCCACCGCCGCGGTCAGTGGTGTCCCAGAACCAACGGGTATGCAATCCCGGTTGATCCTGCTTGACATACTGCCCCTCGATCTTCTGCCAAGGCACGTCATACCTTCCTGCACGCCGCGCGGACAACACGATCACCCACAACGACAATCGGCCGTGAATGGTTAATCCACGGCCGACGTGGGATCTGCGGCACTTCAGGGGCGAACGCGCGCCCCGTCGAATCCAGCCAAGACCCTAGTTCTTGTAGAACCCGCTGTTGGAGTCGACGAAGTGCTTCCACTCCTCGGGAACAGCGTCCTCGGGGAAGATGGCGCTCACCGGACACACGGGCTCGCAAGCCCCGCAGTCGATGCACTCGTCGGGATTGATGTAGTACTGCGGGGCGTTATCGTCCGAGTGGATGCAGTCCACCGGGCAGACTTCCACGCAAGCCGCATCCTTGGTGCCGATGCACGGTTCGGTAATCACGTAGGCCACGGTCGAAGCACTCGCTTTCCATGCGCCAGGGTTTCCCCGGCAGAGTCCCTGCATTGTAGCACCGAGACCCGTGGGAACAATGTCCGTCAGAACCCCTATCCTCCACCCCCGCAACGATGCACACGGAACGTCCCGATAATCCCGGTACACTCTTCCCGATGAACCGGAACCTGTCCCTCTTTGCCAACCGCCCAGCAGCAGTCTGCCCCCAGTGCGGCGAACCAGCCAAGCTCAAGTCCGTCGTTTGAGGCGGGCCCGCGTTCGCACAGCTTTGCGAGAAGTGCCGCCGGCAGTCGTCCCAGAAAGACGCACTGTCGGTCCAGTTCTGCATCGGAGGCTGTTGCACGCGGGCTGGCGCCCGTGAGGCGTACGAAGCCCTGCTTGATTCGCTCAAGGAAGCCGGAGCCCTTGGGAAAGTCTCTGTCGTGCCCGTCGACTGTGTCGACATGTGTTCGGACGCACCGGTGTTGCGGCAACTTCCGGACCGCAAGTGGGCCCGCCGTGTCTCTCCCGCCTGGGCCGCCCGTCTAGGCCGAGACCTTGCAAAGGATCGACGCGCGCGATAACTCAATCCGGTGTCGCCCCACTCAGCGCACACCGGAAGCGCTCCTACTGCTTCATTTGCGGGTCAAGCGCGTCGCGTAACCCGTCACCGAATAGGTTGAACCCGAGAACGGTCATCATGATGGCAAGCCCGGGGAAAATCATCGCCCACGGGGCATTGAGCAGGAAGTTCCGCCCGTCAGTCAACATCGCCCCCCACTCAGGCGCGGGCGGCTGAGCGCCCAACCCCAGGAACCCGAGCGCCGCCGCCTCCACAATCGCTCCGGCGATGCCAAGTGTCGCCTGTACGATCAACGGCGTCAGGCCATTCGGAAGGATGTGCTGGAACAGGATGCGGCGATCGGATGCTCCAAGGCAGCGCGCGGCCGTTACGAATTCGCGTTCCCGCAGTGAAAGCACACTCCCCCGCATCAGCCGGGCATATACCGGGACACTCACGAGCCCCACGGCAAGTAACGTGTTCTCAAGACCAGGTCCCCGGGCAGCCACCACCGCTATCGCGAGCAACGTGCCCGGAAAGGCCAGTACGATCTCCATCGCCCGGCTGATGACGCTGTCAACCCACCCCCCGGCATAGCCAGCGACCGACCCGAGAAACGCACCGATCGTGGTCCCCATGATCACCGCGGTGATCCCGACCCGCAATGAGATCCGTCCGCCGTAGAGGATTCGGGAAAAGACATCGCGCCCGAGATCGTCCGTACCGAACCAGAACTCGGCCGACGGCGGCTTCAGCCGCTTCAGGAGTTCCTGATCAAGTGGATCATGCGTGGCCACCAGCGGCGCCGCAATCGCCAGCAGGATCATCGTGAACAAGAGGCCAAATCCGACAAGCGCAGCCTGATCTCGACGCAGACGTGCCCACGCATCCGTCAACGGGGTCCGGCGCTTGCGAACCACCAACGGCCCACGCATGCCGACGCCAGTCACCGGGGGCATTGCAGTCATCGGAATAGCCTCGCCACAGCGTCCACCAATGCGCTTCCGACACTCAGGACGTCCATTATCGGTTCCATGCCCGTGGCCTACTTGTAATTTATGCTCGGATCAAGCGCGCCGTAGACCAAGTCAACAATCAAGTTGACGACGACGAAGATCACCGCGATGATCAGGCTCATACCCTGCACGATCGGGTAGTCGCGGTTGAGGATCGACTCAAAGACCCACCGGCCAATTCCCGGCCACGAGAAGATCGTCTCGGTCAGAATTGCGCCGCTCAACAGGAACCCGACTTGCAGTCCAATCGTGGTCACTACCGGCAAGGACGCATTCTTGAATGCGTGTCGAACGGTGATTACCCGTTCCCGCAATCCCTTGCTCCGGGCCGTCCGGATGTAGTCAGCGCGTAGTACCTCAAGCATCGCGCTTCGCGTCATCCGCATCGTCACCGCCATGGGCACCGTCGAAAGCGCCAGGGCCGGAAGCGTCAGGTGACTGAGGGCATCAAAGAACAACTGGGAATTGCCCTGAATCAAGGCGTCAATCATCACGAACCCGGTCTGCTGGGCGTACTTTGTTGTCGCAGCCAACCGGCCATCACTCGGAAGCCAGTGGAGCTGGACCGCAAACACCCATATCAGAACGAGACCAAGCCAGAAGATCGGGATCGACACACCCAATAACGAGAAGACGCGCGCAAAATGATCTGGCATCCTGCCCCGGCCGACTCCGGCAACGATGCCCCCGGTGACCCCGACCACCGATGAAATCAACAACGCAGACAACGCGAGTTCGATCGTTGCCGGAAAGCGTCCCATCGCCTCGTCGAGGACCGGACGGTTGGTTCGGACCGACTTGCCGATATCGAGGCGCGCAAGCGAACCGAGATAGTGTCCGTACTGGACATACAACGGTTGGTCCAGGCCCAACTGGGCCCGGATGCGGGTCAGGCTTGCCTCATTTGCCCGTTCGCCGAGCAGGACAAGTGCCGCATCACCCGGGATGAGGTGAATGAACAGGAAAACGATGCTGACAACCCCGAGAAGAACCGGAATGGTTTCAATGACACGTCGAATTGCGAATCGAAGCACGGGGGGCCTCAGTCATCAAAAATGAAAGTCCCGGTGCATCGTGGTATTGCACCTGCACCGGGACGGAATGTCGATGGGTTCGACAAGCACCCGCGAGGTACGGCTACCGTAAACGGACACCGAACCTCGCACGTGCGGACTGACTACTTGTCGAGCCACACCATCGTGAACTTCTCGGCACCGACCGGGCTCGGCAGGTACCCCTTCACGTAGGCGCGGGCCAGCAACGGAACCTTGGTATGTGCGATCGGAAGGCGAGGCACTTCCTTCTCGATCAAGGCATTCACCTGCCGATAGAGAGTGTCGCGCTCCTGGTTGTCAGCCGACTGCTGCGCCTTGACGAGCAACTTGCGCGCCTCGTCGTTCTTCCAGGTGTTGCCACCGCCATCAGTTCCGAAAAACGTGAAGAGGAAGTTGTCAGTGTCACCGTTGTCCCCGCCCCATCCGAGCATGAACACCGGGAACTCATTCTCACGCGCCGACTTCAGGTACGCACCCCAGTCCTTCGTCTTGAGTTCAGCGGTGATGCCGATCTTCTTGAGTTCGGCAGCGAATGCCTCGGCAATCTGCTTCGGGTTCGGGTAGTACGGACGCGAAACCGGCATGTACCAGAACTCGGTCGTGAAACCGTTCGGGAAACCCGCGTCGGCAAGCAGCTTCTTCGCTGCTGCCACGTCGTACGTGAAACCCTTCAATTCCGTGTTGAACCCGAGCATGTAGTCCGGGATCATCTGGTTCGCGACAACGCCACGGCCGCCGTACAGGGCGTCGACAATCGCTTGCCGGTTGATACCCACCGAGAACGCCTGACGGATCCGCACGTCATTAAACGGCTTCTTCGTCTGGTTGAAGTTGATATAGGCAACGTTCAGCGGCGGACGAAGCAGGATGCCGATGCCACGGTCGGCCTTCGCTGTCGCCACATCGTCCGGGTTGACCCCGTCCATCATGTCAATCGAACCGGCCTTGAGGGCAAGGAAGCGGGCCGAGTTGTCAGGGATCGTGCGGACCACCACTTGGTCGACATTCGACACCTCACCCCAGTAGTCGGTGTTGGCCTCCATGACGACCTTGTCCCCGGGAACCCATTCCACGAACTTGTACGGTCCAGTGCCAACGGGCTTCCGCTTGGCATTCTCGGGATCCAACTCGAACGATGCCGGGCTGAAAATTGAGAACGATCCGAGCGCCATGTTCAAAAGGAATGGGCCCTGGGACGCCTTCAGGTTGAACCGGACCGTCAAGTCATCGACAACGTCAACCGAAGAGATCACATCTGGCCACGCAGCAACGTCGGTGTAGTACTCGAAATCGCCACCGACATGGTTCTTGTTCTTGGGGTCGCCCCAACGGTCGAAGTTCCACTTGACCGCAGTCGCGTCGAAGGCGGTCCCATCGTGGAACCGAACACCCGAGCGGAGCTTCATCGTGTAGGTCAGGCCGTCCGCCGACACATCCCACGACTTCGCCAATGAAGGCTTGAGGTCGGTCGACGACCCATTGAAGGTGATCAGCGTGTCAAAGATCTGGTCGGCAAACCGGAGCGACTGACCGTCGGTGACGACTGCCGGATCGAGGCCGACCGGATCGCCGGCGGTCCCGAAGACGAACGTGCCACCCTCTCCACGGGCAGATGCCAGTGGGATGCGGCTTCCAAACTGTGCTGCGAGCAGGGCAGCCGTACCCAGCCCGAACGTGTCTCTACGCTTCATGATCTTTCTCCTGTCCATGAACCCTGAACGCCAACTTGTCGCAGCGCCCCATGGTCCAATGCCCCAAGATGATGCACCGTTCATGCATCAGTGTGAGATGCAGTATACCGCCGGGACTATCTGCAAACGATGCCCGGACACGATGCAACCGAGCGTGTGCATCCACACCCTCGTGCCGTGGCCGGTTCAGTCTCCGGACGTTGCGCGCGTCCCGGGCAGGCCCGCCCCCACGCTTGAAGCGAGGTAGTCAATTGCCTGTTCAAGCGCTGCAACCCGCCAGGCAAGGTCTGCAATCGTCGGCCCCGTGGATCCCGACTCGCTGGCATCGTCTCCCACGTGATCAAGGTGCGCCTCGATTGCTTCCGACATCCACCGTTCCAAGGTGATCCCACGGTGTCCGGCGGCCGCCTTCGCGCGTCCCCACAGACCGGGGTTCAACCGGACATTCACCATCTTCTTCTCGGCCACTCGCCCATACTCCTAGGAAAAAGGCAACAGTCCTGATCCGAAAAACCGCAACCGTCGCAACAGATTCAACCACGACCCGCCGATGCGCACCCGTCAGGCCGTCGGCACGACCCCGCGCACAATGCAGATCTCACGCCCGACAAGCAACTCACCGCCACGAATGCGGGCCCCAAACTCGTCGCGCAGGTGTTCCAGGACACGGACAGACACGCCCTCGGAGAGGCCCGCCAGGGCCTCACTCCACGACCGTACCGCCTTCACCCACTCCCACACGTCCTCAACCGACCCAATGCGCAAGTGGTCCGGATACCTCACCGCCTCGATGTCGTCGAACCCGGACGCCTGCATCAGGACCTCCAGGTTGCCCGGTTCCGACGCCGGAGCCGGCGATGGCAAGGTCACACCCCCGTACCTTCGCACCGCCCGCTCAACCTCGACCAACCACTCATTCCCATGTTTCGCGCCCCACGTCGAGACCACCACCACGCCGCGTTCCACCGTCACCCGGCGGAGTTCCTCTATCAGGGTGACCGGTTCCGGCGCGAGGTCGAGCGCATGCACCGAGATGGAGTGATCAAATGCCTCTTCGGCAAACTTCAGAACACCAAGCGCGCCCGCTTGCCACCTGATCTCACCATACCCGGCGGCCGTCGCCCGTGCCTCGGCCACCGCAAGGAAATCGGGGTCGGGATCAAGCGCGACCACCGTACCCTCCTCACCGACCCGCGAGGCCGCAAGAAAAGCCCCAAGCCCGGTGTTCGTCCCGGCATCGAGGATCGTCTGTCCCTCTTCGATGCCAGACAGAGCGATGACCCTCCGGGCGACGCCCAGGAGCGAAGGCGCAACCCGTTGCGCATACGCGTGTGCCGGTGAAATCCGATCGACCTTCACTCTCGCGCCTCAACCAACACTTGCCAAATCCGAGCCACCCGAACACTGCCCGATCATTCGCACCGGGACCACCGCATGGCACCGCCGTCAATCACCGTACACCGAAGCCGATGTATCGTAGCCGACCGGTAGGGCAAGCAACCGTGTCCGCGTCGCGTATGATCCTGTAACGTGAATGGGTTCCCAACCGAGGACGGCACCGGGACGTCCGTGCGTCCAGAGGGCAGCGCACCAAGCGCACGCGATTCGCTCGAACTCTCCCTTGGGACAGCCGTCGACCATGGGGTACCGGGGGCCGAGGAAACCTCCCAGTCCTTCCGCCCCCGCAGGCTGTCACCACCAACCGGCGAAAGATGGCACGGCACACCGCACCAGGTCCGGATTGCCGGCTGCGGGAAATACCTTCCCGAGCGCATCCTGACCAACCACGACCTCGCCACCTTCGTCGACACGACCGACGAATGGATCCGCGCCCGGACTGGTATCCAGGAGCGACGCATCGCCTCCACCGAGGAGACCACCTCGTCACTCTCCATCAACGCCGCACGCGGTGCCCTCGCAACCGCCGGCCTGACGCCTGATGATCTCGATCTCATCATCGTGTGCACCTTCACTAGTGACTACGGCGGGATGCCGAATGTCGCAAGCGTGGTGCAGCATGCGCTAGGGGCAAACCGTGCCGGCGCGTTTGACATCAACGCGGCCTGTTCCGGGTTCGTCTATGGCCTCGGCGTTGCCCATGGCCTCGTTGCATCTGGCCTTCACCGCACCATCCTCCTCATCGGGGCGGAAACCCTGAGCCGTTACATCGATTGGCACGACCGCACGACATGCGTCCTGTTCGGCGATGGCGCAGGCGCAGTGATCATCAACGGTGAGGCCACCGCCACCGGTAACTCCGCCAACCGCCCGCAATCCGGGGGATTGATGAGCCTCGTCCTTGGTGCCGACGGTGCCGGAGCAAATGCACTCCTCATCCCAGCGGGTGGGACACGCTTGCCATCCTCCTACGAATCGATCGATGCCCGCCAACACTTCATTAGAATGGATGGCAAGGATGTCTACCGGTTCGCGGTCTCAACCGTGCCCGATGCCTGTGCCGAAGCCATCGCCAAGGCCGGGCTCACGGTAGATGACATTGACCTCTTCGTCCTGCATCAGGCGAATGTCAGGATAATCCGGGCAGTCGTCGAGGCACTGGGAGGGTCGTGGGACCGGGCATTCGTCAATGTTGACCGCTACGGGAACACCTCAGCCGCATCGGTACCCATCGCCCTTTGCGAGGCTGTGGAAATGGGGCGACTGAAGCCCGGCGACCGCGTCCTCGTTGCCGGGTTCGGCGGTGGCCTCACGTGGGGCGCGGCCGTGATCCAATGGTCACCCTTCTCGGGTCCCACCAATCCAGACTGACTTGAACCGCCGCGCTCATCCTCCGGGGCGGTCGTCAACCTCGATGAACACCAATGCGGTTCCGGTCGAGACAACCTGACCGGGCGTGACGCCGAGTCGGGCGACCCTTCCGGCACGTTCGGTGTGGATCTCGTTGAAGACCTTCATCGCCTCCACAAGGGCGACCGTCTGCCCCGCCTCAACCAACTCGCCCACCTTCACGTAGGCAGGCTGATCGGGGGCCGGCGCGAAATAGGCAACGCCGGTCAATGGAGATATGACGGCGAACAAGTGGTCCTCCGCCGGAGCCACCGCGTCCCCGGAACCCGTCCGAACGACCGCCTGAGCGTGTGCCAGCACATCAGCCGTCCGCACAAGGACGCGTGCCGTCCCAACCCTTACGTCAACCTCGCTCACACCTGAGGCTTCCATCTGGGCGATGAGGCGCGGTAACGCACTGACAACCGCCTTGCGTCCGTCTTCGTCGCCGGTCCCGCGTTCGCGGGTTTCAATCGTCGCATCCATCATGTCATCGTTCCCGAACGCCCCGTGGCGTTCCGTGGTCACGCCCGGGTGAAAAGCAGCGTGGCGTTATGCCCACCGAACCCGAAACTGTTGGTCATCGCCGAACTGATCGCGCGTCTCCTCGCCCCATCGGCGACGTAGTCAAGGTCGCAGTCAGGATCGGGATGGGTGAGGTTGATCGTAGGCGGAATTACCCCGTGCATGATCGAAAGAACGCAGAC
>BJHB01000033.1:0-13738 GCA_014191415.1 Chloroflexota bacterium | reverse complement strand
GTTCACTGGAAGCTGGAACGGCGTCGAGGATTGGGACTGACCGGATCGCCATGGCCCGGGTTGTTGCGTCTTCGGGGAGGATTACCGAGACGCGGGCGCGCCCAAGCAGCAGTTGACGGTACCGGGATTGGCGGGTGCCAACGAGTGCCTCAATGACTGCCCAGGCAATGCGTGCACCTGCTAGACCATCTCCATCGGCTACGACCCAGACGTGGTCGCGCGCGGCAGGATTACCGATGGCGTAGGTCAGGCGCACTGATCCGGGTTCTGATCCCTCGATCGGACGCGCCACGACCAAGCCCGAGTCAACCCATGACGCGAAGGCATCGGCCCATGAGCCAGGATGTGCGCCAGGGGCGCGGGGGTCAGTCGTTGGCTGCAGGGCGAAGAGTTCCGTCGCCGTCCTCCTTCGGCACGGATGCCGTGGGCGATGCTGCGTTGTCCCCGTCGCGGTGATCCGGGGTCGTATCTTGCGACAACGGTGAAAGTGCGCGATCTGGCGTCTCACCTTCCGGGGATGGGTGGATCTGTTGATCGGACGCGAACCGACCCGGTTCAGGCATCACCGGAGGAACAGTGGCAATCTCATCGTGCCGGACTGGATTGACCGTATCAAATGTCAATTCGGAGCCGTCGCCGGGAGCGGCGATCTCGGTGGTCATGGCTGCAACGGGTTCGTCGAGACTGGACGCCCTGTCGGGCGCAACGTCGATGGTTGGCTTGACCGCGGGAAGCATTACCCAGATTGGCATTGCACTGCGGCGGGTTGTGGAGTCGGTGTAGAACGGGACCAATGCGTCGATGCCAAGTACGCGGCAATGGCGGGCGGCGTCTTCCGGGGCGTCCTTGATAAGGGCGGCGAGGTTGCCGAGTGCCGGGTGGGTGGTGACCGTGACCGGCGCGAGGGCACTGGGGTGGCGCCGATCGGTTTCGGAGCCGATCGCGAGGCGCAAAGCATCGATCCGATCAGACGCAAGGCGCCGCGACGCGGACAGGTAGCCACGCCGGAAGAGTGGCAGGCCAAGCACCAACCATGCCCCGGCGGCGATTTGCAAGGCGTACTCACCTGGGAAGGACGGTCCAACCGCCAGAAGCATGAGACCTGAGACCAGAAGTCCTCGGGAGACGAACATCCGCGCGTCAGCGAGTGGTGTCGATTGGTGGCGCAATCCGGTGCTGACGATCGCACGGCGCACCAGATCCCGGGCAGCATTGGCGACGGCATCCAGGTCCGCGAGGATGGCTTCCGAGGCAAGGATTGCGATTGTCGGTTGGGCGGGATGTGTGACCAAAGCGTTGCCAAGGGAAGCAATTGCAACCTGTGACTCGTGCGGTAACACGAGGGCGTGGCGGTCTGACGTTTGGTGATGTCCACCTGAGGCAACTGGGCACAGGTAGACGGTAATGATCGGACCGGACAGGGTTATGCGTGCAGGCGGGGTCAGGCTCACGTCGCGTGCCCCTCGAAGGTGATCCAAGGGTTAGACATTCGCCTCTGGCCCTGGCCCGCAAGCTTCTCGCTGCGTGCGCGTGATTGGTAGTAGGCGGCGACGTGGCGCCATCCGCGATCGCGACAGTGAGATTCCATCGCCGCGAAACGGGTACTTGGCGAACCATCAAGGCGGCGGGAGATTGCCCACAAGGACAGCAGTTGGTCCTTGGTCTCGGCTTGCGTACCTGCGGTGATCTCTAGTGTTGGCAGCGCACGCGCAAGACTTGCACTTGCCCCCGTTGATCGCCCCAGTCCGCGCACTGCCCTGAAAATGCCGTGCCACCATTGGAGGGGATTGCGGTCATTGATCCAAAACGGAGGGAGCGAAAGGAACCCGGTGAGAACGGCTATCCAGGCGAAACCCGGACCGGAGTCGAGGGCACGCCATGCCAACGCA
The DNA here is from genome assembly GCA_014191415.1 of Chloroflexota bacterium. Classification (GTDB taxonomy): domain Bacteria; phylum Chloroflexota; class UBA11872; order UBA12225; family UBA12225; genus UBA12225. The sequence continues at coordinate 11,849 of BJHB01000033.1, read as the reverse complement.
AGGGTTGCCAGTGTTCCAAGAAGCCACCAGAGAACCCGGCGCACGCGCCACCGCGGTGAAGATCCGATGGCGTTCCCGGTTGCGGTTGTCAGGGCGGCACCTGCAAGGGCGAGGTCCGCTGGTGCGGTTGGTGCCGGTGTGTACACGTCAAGCGAAAGACCCGCTGTGCCTCGCACATCACGCCGCTCGGCAATTGCCTGGCGGGATTCCGGGCGTGGTTGCAGGAACACGACGCCAATGGCGCCATCCACGTCGGGGAGGACGTAGGCTTCAAGCAACATCGACGCGTCTCTCAGACCCGGTGTCCGTCTTTGGCGGCATGACCGTCCGGAGAGGCTAGCATGCTGACACCATTTCGTGTCTGCCAAGGCCCCCGGATTGGCCCTCGTACACTCTTCCTGTTGGGCTAGATGACGCCCGCGGGGACCGCTACGGCATGAATGCGAACGAACTGACCATCCTCCCGCTTGAGTCTCCGGAATGGTGGACGACGTCCGCTGACGGTGTGTGGGACGTGGTGGTAGTGGGCGCAGGCCACGCAGGTGCGGAAGCCTCGCTGGCGGCGGCGCGAATGGGCGCGCGAGTGCTCGTGGTCACCGCCACCCCGACCGCAATTGCGTCGATGCCGTGCAACCCGTCGATCGGAGGACCGGCGAAGGGGCATCTTGTCCGGGAGATTGATGCCCTTGGCGGCGTGATGGGCCGGGCGGCCGACCTTACCGCGTTGCAAATCCGGATGCTGAATACCGGGAAGGGACCGGCGGTCCGTGCCTTGCGCGCCCAGTGCGACAAGCATCTCTATGCGTCGGTGATCGGAGATGTTCTCCTGACGCACCCCGGGATCACCATCCGACAAGGGATGGTGACCGGACTCGTGACGGTCGACGCCTCCTCGCGGGGTATCTCGGGGCTGCCTGGCCGGGTGGTCGTTGGCGTTGTCACTGCTGCCGGAGAGCGGTACGCGGCACGTTCGGTCATCCTCACGACCGGGACATTTCTTGACGGGCGTCTGATCTGCGGCGACACCGTTGAAGCTGGCGGTCGCTTTGGTGAGGGGCCGTCTGTTGGTCTCTCCTCGCATCTCGCGTCGCTTGGACTGACGCTATCTCGTCACAAGACCGGGACACCACCGCGGGTTGATGCACGGACCATTGACTTTTCCGAGTCCACGATCCAACCGGGGAGTGATGTGCCCCTCGGGTTCGCCCATGAAGCGGTTGCGGGTTCGGAGGTCGTGCAAGGTATCCCGCATCCGGCGTACCCGGGTGTGGTCACTGGCGGGTGGCGCACGCAGATGCCGTGCTACCTCGTCCACACGAACGACGCTACCCACCAGGTTGTCCGGGACAACCTGCATCGTGCGCCCATGTACAACGGCGCGATCACGGCGATTGGTCCGCGGTACTGTCCCTCGTTCGAGGCGAAGGTGGTCCGGTTCGCGGAGAAGGAACGGCACCAGTTCTTCCTGGAACCGGAAGGATTTGACACCGAATGGGTCTATGTCCAGGGAGCGAACACTAGCCTGCCGGAAGAGGTGCAGGCTTCAATGCTTGCGACCATCCCTGCCTTGTCCCGGGCGACGATCCTCCGGCCCGGATATGCGGTCGAGTACGACTACGTGCCTGCGTGGCAGACGTTGCCGTCGCTTGAGAGCCGGGCAGGTGCGGGTCTCTTTCTGGCAGGGCAGATCAATGGCACTTCCGGGTACGAGGAGGCCGCGGCCCAAGGATTGCTGGCCGGTATCAACGCCACCTTGCGGGGGCGCGCCCTGCGCACCCATGGTCCGTGGACGTGCCATGCTGCGTGGACCCCGTGGCTCGTGAACCGTTCGCAGGCCTATCTCGGGGTGATGATTGACGACCTGACGACACAAGACTATGACGAACCCTACAGGTTGCATACGTCACGGGCGGAGTACCGTCTGCTGTTGAGGCATGACAACGCGGACCTTCGCTTGACGCCTGATGGGGTTGCGCTAGGGTTGGTGAACCCGTCACGGGGCACGGCGGTCGAGGCAAAGCGTGACCGCATCGCTTCCGCATTGGCGTCGCTCGCGAAGTCGCGGGTCGTGCACGCACACAACGAGGCCTTGGTAGCCCTTGGCTTCCCTCCGGTTCTGCGTGCGTGTACCGCTCAGGAATACCTCTGTCGCGCGGATGTTGGTATCGGGTTCGTCGAGGCGCTCGGTGACGAGGCGTTTGGGCTGGGGCTGCCCGACGATGTGGCTGCGCACGTGGAGGTGGAGACCAAGTACGCGGGGTATGTGAAGCGCCAGCACGACGAGGTTGCGCGGGTGGCAGGGATGGATGGCGTCGCAATTCCGCTCACGGTTGACTTTGCGGTGATGCAAGGTCTCCGCCGTGAAGCGCAGGAGCGGTTGACCCAGTACCGGCCGATGACGGTGGGGCAGGCGTCGCGGATTGCCGGGGTCACTCCGGCAGACGTTGCCGTGTTGCTTGTCCGTCTGAAAGCAGGCTAGACCCTGACCCGCCAGTGATCTGAGAGATTGCCGATCGGCGAACCAGAGGGTGAGTGTGCCGGGGCAAGGTACGTTGTAACCCGCCCCGGCTAGTGATCAGGGGTCGCCTCGGGCTCGTCGTCGATTGTCGCGCCCTCGGTTGGTTCGTCTTCCTCGATTTCGTCCGGCGCAAGGATGCGGACAGAACTGTCTTCAGGGTCGGGAACAACCGGTGCTGCGAAGTCGACGAAGTCCAGATCGCCCTGGCCGAATGCCGACGCAGCGACGACGGTATCGCCGTCGTCTGGTCGGATGATGCGGACGCCAGACGAGTTCCTGCCGGTACGTCGGATGTCGGCAATGCGGGTCCGGATGATGATCCCGGAGGCCGTGATAGCCATGAGATCGGTCGCTTCCGGCGTAATCGCAATGGCCGAGACAAGGAGACCGGTGCGCGCGTTCGTGACACTCGCTCGGAGGCCATGACCGCCCCGTCGTTGAATGCGGAAATTTGCCCACGGCGTCTGCTTGCCGATGCCATTGGAGCTGACCACAACGAGCGACCCTTCGGGCGGGCACACGACGAAGCCGATGCACTTGTCATCGTCGCGCAAGCGGACGCCCCGGACGCCGCCACTGGTGCGACCACTCTGTCGCAAGTCGGTTTCCATAAAGGTGATCGCCTGTCCACTGGCGGTGACAAGGGCGAGACGATCCTCACCGGACGTGCGCACGACCCATCCGAGTTCGTCGCCCTCGTCGATGTCCATGGTCTTCAGACCGTTCTGTCGGAGGTTGGCGTATTGCGAATAGGCATTGCGCTTGATCTCACCACGACGAGTCGCAAAGACCAGGAAGCCTGTGCTCTCCGAGTCCGGCATGGTGATGACCGACGTGACACGCTCGTCGGCGTCGATTGCAACCAGGTTCGTAATCGACGTGCCACGGGCGTTTGGAAGAACCTCTGGAAGTGCCCAGACCCGGGTGCGAAGGACGCGACCGCGGTTGGTGAATACGAGCAACCAATCGTGCGTGTTTGCGAGTGTGAGAACGCGGACACCATCGTCATCCTTGGTGGCGATGCCTCGTCGTCCACGACCCCCGCGCGACTGCTGCACATACGTGTCCGGAACCATTCGCTTGGCGTAGCCCCGCTCCGTCAGGCAGACGAGGACGGATTGGCGGGGTTGAAGATCGGCTTCGGACAGGTAGCCGTCCTCATCGGGCATGATGACCGTCCGGCGTGCGTCGCCGTACTTGGTTCCGAGTTCGGCAAGTTCGTCCTTGATGATCTGTCGGACGCGGGTGGGTGTGTCGATGATGTCCTCGAGATCGATGATGGTCGCACGGAGGACCGCGAGTTCGTCAAGCAGTCGCTGCCGTTCGAGCAGAACGAGGCGACGCAGCTGCATGTCCAGGATGGCGTTGGCCTGCACTTCGGAGAGGCCAAAGATGGTGATCAGGTTCGTGCGCGCTTCCTCGGTACTTGACGCGGCGCGGATTGTCGCGATCACTTCGTCTAGGCGATCAAGGGCCCGGGTCAGGCCTTCAAGGATGTGTGCGCGATCGCGTGCCTTCCGGAGGTCGAAGCGGGTGCGTCGCCCAATGACTTCGATGCGGTAGTCGATGTAGCACTGCAACGCGGTAGCTAGCGTCAGCAACTTTGGTTGCTGTCCGATGACCGCCACCATGTTGACGTTGAAGGCAGTCTGCAGGGTGGTGTGCTTGAACAGGTTGTTGCGGACCGAATCCGGGCGTGCATCGCGCTTGAGTTCGATGACGAGACGCATGCCTTGCCGGTCCGACTCATCTCGGAGGTCGGCGATGCCGTCGAGTTTCTTGTCCTTGACCAGTTCAACAATCTTCTCTTGCAAGGTTGCCTTGTTCACCTGGTATGGAAGTTCCGAGACGATCAGCCGAAGATGCCCGCGATCCGATTCCTCGACTTCGACCTTGGCGCGGATGTTGATCCGCCCACGCCCGGTGGCGTACGCCTCGCGGATGCCGCTGCGGCCGATGATGTAGCCCGCGGTCGGGAAGTCCGGGCCGGTCACGAACTGCATGAGTTCGTCGACTCCGGCATTGGGATGGTCAATGAGGTGGGTGATACCCGCGACGAGTTCGCGCAGGTTGTGGGTCGGGATCTTGGTCGCCATGCCGACGGCGATGCCTTCGGCACCGTTGAGGAGGAGGTTAGGTAGCTTGCCCGGAAGGATTGAAGGTTCCTTCTCGGTGGCATCGAAGTTGTCGTTGAAGTCGATGGTGTCCTTGTCGATATCGGCAAGGAGTTCCTCAGCAACCGCGGTCAGGCGTGCTTCGGTGTAGCGCATCGCCGCTGCCGGGTCGTTATCGACCGAGCCAAAGTTGCCCTGGCCGTCAACGAGTGGGTACCGCAGGCTGAATGGCTGCGCCATGCGGACGAGGGCGTCATAGATCGACGACTCGCCATGCGGGTGATACTTGGCGATGACGTTGCCAACGGTCCGGGCGCTCTTCTTGTACGGCCCGTTCGCCCGGATGTTTTCTTCAAGCATCGTGTAGAGAACACGACGGTGGACCGGCTTGAGGCCGTCGCGGGCATCCGGAAAGGCGCGTCCGACGATGACGCTGACCGCGTAGTCCAGGTACGCGGTGCGCATCTGAACTTCAATCTGGACCTGCTGGACGTCACCCGCGTACGTACCGCCGCCGTTGTTCGCCCCGAGATTGATGGGGGCGGCGGGTGCCGTGAGTACGGGGAGGATCAGCGCGTCTGAACCGTCATCGCCAAGGGTTTCCTCGGTACCTTCGGCGTCGGATTGGTTCTCTTGAGTGCCCGGATCGTCGCCCTGTTCCGGGCCGTTCGTGCGTTCGTCAGACGAATCTACCATTGTCTCAAATTTTGCCATATATATCGAGAGAACGGCAAACGCTCAGAGACTCGCCATGGTCACTTGGACGCATGGTTTCCGGCCGACTCTGGGGCGTGGACCGGGAGGTGGGCTACCTGATCCCGAAGACGGCAAACGGTGCAAAGCTGCTCAGTGTGCCGAACAGGGCACCGGCGCAAACTTGAGGTGTGCTGTGCATGCGGATGCGGACTCTCGCCCAACACACAGCCGGGAGGATCACCGCGAAGGGTAGTGCGGGGGTCCCGAACGCGACCACCATGGCACCGACGCCCATGGCGGCTCCGGCGGCGTGCGCCGATATCTTCCAGTAGCGGTTGATTACCGCGAGAAGGATTGCGGAGATCCCGTAACACGACGTGAGGGCTACCACGGGTGCAGGCGCCCCGATCCACCACAGGGCGGCATTTCCTAGCCCGCTGCTCGCTGCTGAGAACAGGTATGGACGCAACCGCTCCTGCTGATACATCAACTCGTATCCACCGGACAGGTGCGCGTGCCTCAGGAGGTAGGCAATGTACGTGACTGGGACGATCGATACGAAGATTGATGCGATGACCGCCGCCCAGACTGCTTCCTGGGTAGTGTCCGAGAAGTGCAGGCTAAGGATTGCCAGGGTGACGATCGCGACAACCGGGGGCAGGAAGATAAGTGAAATGGCCTTGGCAATCCGGTCGGGCCGGGTCCGGGGAACCGCGACGATAGCGTTTCCAGTCACGCTGGGTTCTGCGACTGCCATCGGATCGTCCATTTGGATGGCGCTGAATGCGGTGTCAGTCTCTGGTGGGTTCGCCGTTGAGGTCGTGCGACGCGTCATACGTTCCACTGCGTCCTCCGGACTTCCTTAGCAGGAAGACCTTGTCGATCGTCATGCCACGATCGACGGCCTTGCACATATCGTAGATCGTCAGGGCGGAAACGGTTGCGGCCGTCAAGGCCTCCATCTCGACACCTGTCTTTCCCACAGTGCGTACCGTTGCATGGATGTGTAACCGTGCCGTGGTCGTGTGATTGCCGGTTGCGTGATCTTTTGCGTTCGTTTCGGGGAGGTCCCACTCGAACAAGACATCGGCCCCGGTGATCATGATTGGATGGCAGAGTGGAATGAGATCTGGCGTGCGCTTGGCGCCCATCAGTCCCGCGATCCGTGAGACGGCAAGGACGTCGCCCTTGGGCAGTCCCCCATCCTGGATCAGGGCAGCGGTGCTTGCGTGCATGACAATCGTTGCCCGGGCGGTTGCCTCGCGAAGGGTCTCTGACTTTGGCCCGACATCGACCATGTAGGCATCACCACTCTCGGTGAGATGGGTGAGGGTCGTTGATGGCGCGTCGATCATCGATGTCATCGTACTGCAGTCGGGGCCGTTCGTGTCATTTTCTTCCGAAAGATCCGGGTGAAACGACAGAACCGGTGCCATTTGCAGGCACCGGTCCGTTGGCGACGATCTGGAAGTGGTAGCCGCTAGCGTGCAGCGGCGGCAGCGCGTGCGGCCACGTGGGAGGGAAGCAGGGTTGTATCGATCTGTGGGGTATGGGGAACAACTGCCCAGAACAAGGGACCGAAGTGATCCCATTGGGCAATGATGTCCGAGGCACGTGCGCTCCCGGTTGCCTCGGCGTGAAGAGCGATGAGCTTGCGGACTGACGCTTCGGCTTCGGAGCCCTTTTCGAGGCGCTCGACGCCGACCATGTCCCGGTTGACCTTGGCAGGGAACTGGCTGCTCTCGTCGAGGACGTAGGCGAGTCCGGCTGACATGCCGGCAGCGAAGTTGCGACCGGTCTCTCCAAGAACCACGACGACACCACCGGTCATGTATTCGCAGCAGTGGTCTCCCGCGCCTTCGACAACTGCGTGCGCACCGGAATTGCGGACGGCGAACCGTTCGCCGGCACGGCCGCTGACAAAGAGTTGGCCACCGGTGGCGCCATACAGGACGGTATTCCCGATCAGGGAATTGCGGTGACCCGCGAAAGCAGCATTGGCGGGTGGTGTGACGACGATGCGACCACCATGCATGCCCTTGCCCACGTAGTCGTTCGATTCGCCTTCAAGCGTAAGCGTGACACCGGGCGTGAGGAATGCGCCGAAGGACTGTCCGGCGCTACCCGTGGCTCGGATGGTGAGCATCCCGTCAGGCAGTCCGGCGTCACCATGGCGCCGGGCAATCTCGCCTGAAAGTCGCGCGCCGACGGTACGGTGGCTTGTGCGGACCTTGACGTCAAGCGTGACGGGATGCAGTCCGGCAAGGGCCGGTTCCGCGGCGTCCCGGAGTTCATCGTCAAGCATGACGTCCCCCGGACGATCGTTGCGCGGTTGCTCGCATCGGTGTGCGTACCGCCGGTTCGGATCGACATCGGTTGTCAGGGCGGTGAGGTCCAGGAGGTTCGCGCGTGGATGATCGGCGAGCCACGACTGCTGCAAGAGGGTGCTGCGGCCGATGATCTCGTCGAGTGATCGCGCGCCCATCGAAGCCAGGATTTCCCGCACGTCCTGCGCGATATGGCTGAGGAAGTGAATGACCATTTCCGGCACGCCAGTGAACTTGGCGCGAAGGTCAGCGCGCTGGGTGGCAATGCCCGTCGGGCAGGTGTTGAGGTGGCATTGGCGGGCCATGTCGCAACCGATGGCGATGACCGCACCGGTACCGAACCCATATTCCTCGGCACCAAGCAGGGCAGCCATGATTATGTCCCGACCGGTCTTCATGCCCCCATCGGTACGTAGCCGCACGCGTCCTCGCAGACCGTTGAGAACGAGAACCTGCTGCGTTTCGGCCAGGCCCATTTCCCACGGGCATCCGGCGTGCTTGATGCTCGACAGCGGACTTGCTCCGGTGCCCCCGTCGTGGCCGGCGATCAGGATGTAGTCGGCGTATGCCTTGGCAACACCCGCGGCAATCGTGCCTACACCCGTCTCCGCGACGAGCTTTACTCCGACCTTGGCCCGTGGATTCGCCGCCTTGAGGTCGTAGATCAGTTGGGCAAGGTCCTCGATGGAGTAGATGTCGTGGTGAGGTGGGGGACTGACCAACGTGATCCCGGGGATGGCGTGGCGCAGGCGGGCAATGAGGGGTGTGACCTTGGTGGCAGGGATCTGTCCCCCCTCACCGGGCTTGGCCCCCTGTGCCATCTTGATCTCGAGTTCTTCTGCCTGCTGGAGATATTCGGGTGTCACGCCGAAGCGTCCACTCGCCACCTGCTTGATCTTGGAGTTTGCGCGCTCGCCCTTGTACGGGCCGTCCGGGAATGGCTTCCACCAGTCCGGGTCCTCACCACCTTCGCCGGTGTTTGACTTCGCACCGATCCGGTTCATGGCGATCGCGAGGGTCTGGTGTGCCTCGGGTGAAAGGGCTCCCAGTGACATCGCGGTGGTGTTGAAGCGGCTGATGATCGCTGCGATCGGTTCGACTTCGTCGATAGGTACGGGTGGTCCAACCGGCGACCACTCCATGATGTCTCGCAGCGCACGTGGCGCGCCGCCGTTCACGAGACCTTCGAACTTGCGGTATTCGTCGTAGTTGCCGGTTTTGGAAGCTTCCTGCATGGCGATGACGGCCTGGCGGTTGTAGCCGTGGACCTCGCCATCCTTGCGGTAGTTGACGAAACCGAGATTGGGGAGGCGACCGATGGCCGGTGCCCCGAAGCCTTCTTCGTGGCGATTGGCGACATCTGTGGCAATCTCGGCAAGTCCGATGCCCCCGATACGGGACGGGGTCCCGGTGAAGCACCGATCAATAAGTGTCTGTGCGATGCCCACTGCCTCGAAGATCTGCGCGCCACGGTAGCTGGCGATTGAGGTGATGCCCATCTTGGACATGATCCGGAGCAGGCCTTTGTTCGCGGCCTTCCGGTAGTTTCCCTCAAGTTCGGCAGCCGAGAGTTTCTCGTAGCCGCGTTCGCCCTCGAGGGACCGTGTGGTTGCCAGTGCGAGGTAGGGGTGGATTGCGCCAGCACCGTAGCCAACCAGGCAGGCGAGATGGTGGATGTCCCAGGCTTCGCCGGTCTGGACGATGATGTCGGCGCGCATCCGCTTGTCTTCGCGGATGAGATGGTGATGGACGGCTGCTGTCGCAAGGAGTGCCGGGATTGGTGCGTGCCCTGGTGCGGTCCGCCGGTCACTTAGCACGATCAATGTAGAACCGGCATCTACCGCCCGCGTTGCGGCGGCACAGACGTCATCAATCGCGCGGTCGAGGGCTTCTTCACCACCGTACGGGTCAAAGAGGGTGTCGATGACGGTCGCACCGAACTCTTGCCGTGTGAGGGCGACAAACTCGTCGTCAAGGAGCACCGGGGTCGACACGGCAAGCAGGGAAGCATGCCCTTCGGTCTCATCGAGGAGGTTGTGACGACGTCCGAGGAAGGTGTCCAGGGACATGACGACGCCCTCGCGCAAGGGATCGATGGGCGGGTTGGTGACCTGCGCGAACCGTTGACGGAAGTACACATAGAGTGGTCGTGGCTTGTGAGACAGTACGGCGAGGGGCGTATCGTCGCCCATCGACCACTTGTTGTCCTCGCCGTCATGGCCCATCGGCTCGACGACGTACTTGATGTCTTCGAACGTATAGCCAAAGGCGCGCCACAACGCGGGCAAGTCCTCGCGCGGTGGCGCGGCCGGCAATGACCCATCGACCTCTGGTGTGTCGTGATCCACCCGGGTTTCGAGATGCACGAAGTTGCGGGCAAGCCATTCGCCGTAGGGTTGGCGATTGGCGTACCGCTCCTTGATTTCGTCGTTGTGGTAGACCTGCCCAGTCGAGGTATCCACCGCGATCATCTGTCCGGGGCCGAGGCGTCCCTTCTCTATGCAATCAGCGTCGTCAACCTCAACGATTCCTGCCTCGCTTCCCAGGATTACCAGTCCATCCCGGGTGATCTTGTAGCGGGAAGGGCGGAGGCCGTTGCGATCAAGCGTGGCGGCGGCGACAGTGCCATCACTGAACGCCAGTGCCGCCGGCCCGTCCCACGGTTCGATCAGGCAGGCGTGGTACTGGTAGAAGGCACGCCTTGCTTCATCCATGTCCGGCATGTGTTCCCATGCCTCGGGCACGAGCATCATCATGCTGTGGAGGGCGTCACGCCCGCTGTGGTTGAGCAGTTCGAGGGCGTCGTCAAGGCTGGTGGAGTCTGAACCTCCGGCCCAGCAGATGGGCTTCAGCCATTCGATGGCATCGCGCCACTGCGGCGATGCCAGTTCTGGTTCGCGGGCGGCCATCCAGTTGCGGTTGCCCTGGAGGGTGTTGATCTCGCCGTTATGCGCAAGCATGCGGAACGGTTGCGCCAGGAACCAGTTCGGAAACGTATTCGTGCTGTAGCGCTGGTGGAAAACGCAGATTGCGGTCGTGTATTCCGGGTCGGTCAGGTCTTGATAAAAGGCTGGCAACTGGGTGGCCGCAAGGAGGCCCTTGTACACAACCGTGTTTCGGGACATCGAGGGGATGTAGAAACTGCCGATGCTCTCGCTGTTGACCCGACGCTCGATTTCCTTGCGGGCCAGGAACAGGGTGCGTTCGAAGTCGTTGTCGTCCTGACCAAGCGGGCGACCGAGGATGAGTTGCTCAACGTCCGGGACAGTGGCGAGTGCCTTGGCGCCGAGGACTTCTCGATTAATTGGCACGATCCGCCAGGCGAGGCGTCTCAAGCCGTGTCGGTCGCAAACCTTCTCGATGATGACCCTGCACGTCTCAACGAGGCCACGCGGTTCGTTCGGGAAGAAGATCATCGCGACGGCTAGGTCTTCCGGGGCGACACCCGTGATCCCCTTGGCGGCGAGTTCGCGCATCAGAAGGGCGCGTGGAACCTGAGTGAGGACGCCGGCGCCGTCGCCGGTTTTGGCATCTGCATCGAGGGCGCCTCTGTGCATGACGTTGCACACGGCGCGGATCCCAAGTTCGAGGACACGGTGGCTTGGCGTGCCGTCAATCTGGGCCACGAACCCGACGCCGCACGCATCGTGCTCATTGGCCGGGTCGTACATGCCAACTGGTCCCGGCACCAGATGGTTCGGTGGGAGAAAGCCCTGCCCGTCGCCTCTGGTCGGTAGCCCTGCAGCTCGTCCAGAATTCACCTGCGCTTCGCTATCGCGCTGCGCTTCTCGTCGTGCATGACGCGCGGGCTGTCCTTGCATCGTGCGTTCTCCGTCCTTATTGGTTTGGGGTCATGATGAGATGGACGTTTGGCCTGCTACTTTGGGGACTAGACCGCGGCATGGAGGGCAGGACGGCCCGCGGACCATGGGGCCACGTCGCCCTCGGTCTTGACCCCACCCGGTTGGATGTGTGGTCGCTCCACGCTCCGCAGTAAGGTGAGAATATCCCCGGAAAAACAGAAAACGCCCACGCATACCCCTGAAAAGGGGGCGGTGGACGTCATCGGCCGTGCCCCGGCCCGTATGAAATATCTGGGCTGCCTACCTTGGCGCATCCAGTCAGTTCTGGTGATTATACAAGCAGGTACCGTTAGGCGGCACTCCGATTGATGAGGTCTGCAGATGGTCTGAT
>BJHB01000032.1:0-13903 GCA_014191415.1 Chloroflexota bacterium | reverse complement strand
TGTCTGCCTCGCCACACGTTCAGCTGCAAGGACCGCCTCGGCTGCACCGCCCAAGGCATCCGCACGCAAACGCATCGGCGTGGTACCAGCGTGATTGGCGCGTCCGGTCAGGGTAACGCGTCGGCGGGTCTGCCCGGCAATCGCGGTGACGACACCTACCGCGTCGCCTGCCGCATCCAGGACCGGTCCCTGTTCAATGTGCGGTTCCAAATATAGAAGAATGTCACCCGGCGCGTAACTGGGTCCGTGACCGACCACGCTTTCCGGGTCATGCCCTGCCTCGCCCAACGCCTGCCCAAACGAGACCCCATCAGTATCGAGGCGCGCCAGGAGTTCCGCAGGAAGGTCTCCGGCAACCATCCTGCTCCCAAGGAACGGCAGTGAAAACCGCGCACCCTCCTCGCCTGCAAACGCCACCACATCGATCCCGAACGGCAGTGGCGGAAACATCGGACTAGGGGCCGTTGCGAGTGTTTCCGCCAACGCAATTCCGAGCAATACGCCAAGCGGCCCGTCATACCGTCCAGCGTTCCGAACGGTGTCGATGTGTGACCCGATGACGATGACCGGGACACTCACGGCGCCCGATGGTCGCCACCGACCCGTGACATTTCCAACCGGATCAACTGTTGCCTGCCCACCGGCATCCCGCATCCATGACGCCACCAGGCGTTCGGCGTGGCGTGCAGCCGAGGTGAGAGGCCGACGCGACAGGAAGCCAGGTTCCTCACTGATCTGCCCAAGCTCGACGCATCGTGCCAGAACCACCGAGGCTTGCGCCGCGAGACCGGGGCCAAGCTCGCATCCACCGGGCTCAGGCCGAAGTGTCACGGTCAGCTGCCACGATAGGTGCTGTACGCCCAAGGGGACAACAGCAAAGGTACGTGATAGTGCGCGTCGCCATCCGCAATGCCGAACCGGACCGGCACCGTCTCCAGAAAAGATGGCTCAGGCAAGGTCACGCCACGCAGTCGGAAGTAGTCACCCGCGTGGAAGACCAATTCGTACCTTCCCGCCAGCAGGTCTCCCGGTTGCACCACGGGACCGTCAACACGGCCGTCGCCATTGGTTACGACCTCCCGGACCCGCAGCGCCTCACCGGTGACAGGATCAAATCGGAAGAGCTCGATACGCATGCCGGCCGCCGGGCATCCGTGCATGGTGTCTAGCACGTGGGTCGTCAATCGACCACCAGTTACAGACACAGGTTGCAATCCTCAGGCATCGCGGTGGACCACAAGGCTGATGCTGCCGTAAGGAGGTCGGGGGTCGCAGTACGACACGACCTTGCTGCCATCCTCGGCCCGCACAACGACGTCCCACAGGCGGTTCTGCGCCTCGAAACTGACGGTCGCAAGTTGCGGAAACCGCGCCAGTATGCGCTGACCCATCTCCCAGACAAGATGCTGGATTGACATGCTGACGAACTCATGGAAGGTTACGGCACACAGATCACGCACCTGTTCGGCCGGCACGTAGGTCGCATGGGTCGGATCGAGGAGTGCACGGGTGTCCGAGTAATTCCAGCCTATATCAATGAAAATGTAGAGAGGCCGGTCAACCCGCTCTTCCAACGTCGTGAACCCGTCCCGTACGAACCGTGCGAAAGCCGAACCCGTCACCTTGATCAGCTGCAATCCAGCGATCCCACACTCGTGATGGGTCACGTGGGTGCCAGAACCGTCACGTTTGACGTCCAGCGATGCCGTGCCCACCTCATCACGTCCGTGGCTGAACAACACGTTACTCGGCCCGAATCCGTGATCAGTCGGCACCATCGACGCACGGTACGGCAGCTCACGCCCACGAACGCGCACCCAGCCCATCCGCGGGTATGTCACCAGGAACTGCGTCCCGAGAAACTCCAGGAAGCCCTCAAGTGTCGCCCCGGTGTATGCGATCGCCATCTGATGCACGAAGTTCTTCATCGAGTCGGTTGCGACCACCTGGGAGTTGTCCCCCTCGGTGTACGACGCCAGGAAACTGTCCCCGTAGACCTCGACATCCACGTCATAGGCAAACAGGGTGTTCGCCCGACCTGTGAACGAGGATTCGGGGATCGGTCTGACCCCGGCAAGTGGAGACGCATAGAAACGGTACAGGGAGACATTCGACTTGCCGTATCGGATTTCGGTGCGCATGGTCGTCGTCCTTAGGGGATTGCAACTAGGCACAGGGGGCCGGAATCGGCCTCAAGGGTCACGCCAAGGCAATCGCTGGCAACAACTGTTCAAGCCGGATTTCGGAAATGCGTTCAATCTGCTTCAGGGCCGTGCGGATCTCCTCGTCGCGGTTGTTTCCAAGACGGCGTTCGAATGCCTCTAGGATCCCTGCACGCGTGGTATCTCGCACCGCAATGATGAAAGGGAAACCGAACCGCTCGCGATAGCGGGAATTCAGGTCGTGAAACCGTCGGAATTCCGCTTCACGCATCTGGTCAAGCCCAGCACTCGCCTGTTCGGCAGTCGAGGATGTACTCAAACGAACCCGTGCACCAAGATCAGGATGCGCACGGATAAGCGTCAGGTGCGCTTCGGGATCAGCACGGCGAACCACCGCAACCATCGCACCGTGAAGGTCGGCACGCGCCGCGAACGGTCGGTCATCAACAACACCTTCAGCGACCCACGGCGAATGTTCGAAGATCTCGCCGAGAACCCGAACGAATTCAGACCGGTCGCATTGGTTCAGCGTCTGCACGTCCATCGTTAGAGTGAACGGTACGACGGAACCGGCCAGTAGTGCCACCCAGTGGTTTCGATCACGTAGCATCCCGAAATTGAGACCGTCTGCCGGATTGAAAAAATGGACCGACAGTCGTACCGTCCAACTCAGAGGGAACGTTCATGACCGCGACTACACCCAAGCTGGCCACTGAAATCCTGGCGAACCACCAATCCGCCCCACATCGGGCGATATCGCGACGGCGTTCAGTCATCATTTGCGCCTCGTCAGTCGCCACGGCTCTCACCGCGTGCCAAGTGCCCGGCACCCCAGGGACACCCAGCGCCGATACCGCGGGCGCCAACAAACCTGCAGGTTCCGCTGCCATCGAGGTACGCATCCAGACCGTGACCCAGTCCGACAATGGCGGGTGGATCACCGAGGCGCTTAATCAGGACATTGACGGACGCAAGGCCAAGCAGCCAAACGTCACCGTGAAAGTGGAGACCTTTGGGGCCTGGACAAACACCTACCTTCCAGACATCGACAAGGTGTTCGCGTCGGGCACCGTCGGCGACCTTGTCTGGTACCCGCCTCGCCACCGGTCGCACCTCCTTTGGGGAAGCCGTCGCAACCTCGTGCGCGACCTCACTTCCCAATTGCGAAGCATGAAGTTCGATCTAGCCCAGTTCTTCAAGGCATCGATTGACCAGAACTCGGACGGGGGCAAACTCTACTTCCTGCCATTCATCTCGGAACCAGTCTGCCCGATCATCGCGATCAACCGTACCGCTGCCGAATCCGCCGGTCTCACCATCCCTACGGACGACTGGACATTTGATGACCTTGCGGAATGGGGCCAGAAGGCAGCTGGACGAGGGCTCTTCGGCTATTTCCGCGCCGACTCCGGTGTCGATGCTTTCACGAGCGCACCATTTCTGCGCCAGTGGGGGGTCGAGCCTGTCGACCCAACCGGCAAGAAGGCAACCTTTGCCGATACGAAGGACGCATTCATCCAGGCACTGACCTACCGCGCGAACATGGTGAACAAGTGGAATGTGTCGCCACCAGTCAAGCCCCAGGGTCCGAACTACATGGAATTATTCGGAACCCAGCAGAAACTCCTTGCGATGGACGGATGGCCGGTCCGCATTGGAGGACTACCGAAGCAATTCAAGTCCATCAACATTGAGTTCGTCTTGACTCCGACTGTTCGCAAGGGTGACAAGCGCCGCACCCTCCTCAATGAACACGCCTACGCACTGACCAAGGGAAGCAAGAACCCGGATGAGGCGCTCTCGGTACTCACATGGATGTGCGGGAAGGAGATGGGCGTCCAAGGTGTGATCCAGGGCTTCAAGGGCCCGGTGTCGCGCCCGGATGTCTGGACGGACACCCGAATCCTGGACCGGGCGCCAATCTACAAGCGCCTCCGACCCCTGATGGAGAACGTGGAATCCGACTACTTCGTGGCGAATTACCGTGGGGAAGAGTTTGATGCCGCGACCAACTGGGCCGCTGCGGAGGCAGGTGATGTGACCCCGGCACAGATGGCAGACACCATCCAGCGACAGGCGCAACAAGTCCTAGACAAGCAGGCAACGGCCTGATCGGACAGGGACCCAACCGCCTGAGGCTAAATAGCGAAGGGCGGACAGTCCGTGGACTGCCCGACCTTCACGTTTCGTCCCACCGAGCTAGGCCTTCGGTTCGGAAGGCGTATCGGGTCTCCGAGGTGGCACCCCTGGGGATGCACCAGCATCCGGCGTACGTGGCCCTCTCGGCCCCTGGCCGGGTCCACCTATCCGGTAACCGCCCGTTGGCCTCGGGCGCTGGGAACCGCCTACCGGAGATCCGGGCCGAGGTGGGTACGGACTACGAACCGAAGGGCGAGCTGGCGTCGGGTTCGGCGGCGGCGCAACATTGCCAGGAGCGCCTGCTTGGGCAGGTTCCGCTGGTGTTGCTTGCCGACCGATACCGCCTAGAAGTGACCCAAGACCCGCCATTGCGGACGCCGGAATGGCGCCACCGGAGAATGCAGCAGATGCTGCTCGCCGGTTTTCGTCAGTCACATCCTGCACTAATTCGTAGCGCAGAACGGTGATATGCCGTGGCGCCTGGATGCCGATCTTTACGTGATCACCCTCGATCGCGAGAACGATGATCTCGATCTCGTCGCCGATCCGGATGCGCTGCTCAGTTTTCCGGCTCAGTACGAGCATTCGTCGTTCCTAAACGGTCGTGGTTTTTCGCGGCCGATGGACGGCGGTTCAGGAACCGGTGCTGAGCAACGGGTGACGCAACGAGTAGCGCGCATCGCTCAGGATTACCTGCTTGCCAACCCCGCGCTTGCGGTTCACGATGACCGGAGCAAGCAAGTTGACCGTGGACAGGCGGGGATCGCCGACGATGGTCACAATCGACCAGATATCGGCATCATCCGGGTCCTCGAGCTCGAGTTGGTAGGCATCATCGCCACCGATCTCGGCCGCGTAATCCGGCTGGATCATCGTCGGGGCAATCACCACGAACGCTAGCGACGGATCCTCAAGCGACTGCAACCAGGCACAAGGTGCAAGGCGCTGGTCGGCGACGATCGTGAACTGGCGGAGATGCTCCATCCCGACCAGACCTTGCTCAAACGTCACGACATCCGAGTTCGCGACGTCAAGACCCTCGGTCTGCCCGAACCGCACAACCTGAAGGTGCCTGCTTGCCCGCGCAGTTGCCTCGCGCGCCTCTGAACGACCCTTCATCGCGACTGCTGCCGTAGCCATGAGCAGTTCCACCCCTTGCCGTAGTGTGCGCGCCCATCGGGACGCGTATCAGACCTTGCTGCCAGTTCAGTGAGCGCGTTGCGGGACCCAATACCCATTCGGATCACCGGAGAAAGTCAAGCAGACTGTTCTGCATGACCCGTGATCCAACCTCAAGCGATGCCTTGTAGATCGTCTGCTGCGCGGTGAGCCTGGTCAACGCCTCAGTGAGGTCGATGTCCTCGTTCACCGAAAGGAGGCGGTTTCCCTCAATCTGCATTGCCTCACGGCGTGCCTGCGCGAATTCGATGTGGTTGGTCTTGGCACCCACCTGCGCACGCATTGAAAGGACCCGGTCCGCGGCCACATCGATTGCACCAATCGCGGTGTTCGCGGCGCTGTTCGCTCCGGTGCCGTTCACGAGGGCAGTATGGAGCGTCTTCAACTGCGCAAGGATTGGCATGAGCGATCCAGCCGACACATTCACGTCGAGCGTGGAACCGGGCGCAATGTCATGCGCCAGACCCACACCATCAACCTCAAAGGAGTTACTAACATTGATGGTCGTGAGGGTTTCATTCACGACCAAGTTCAAGCCGAGGTTTGCAAACTCAACTGGCACCGGAGCGGCACCGGTCCCGGGGATTGCGACCGTCTGCGTCTCCGCCTTGCCGTCCGCAGTCCGGGTCGCGGTGACCGTCGCCTGACCATTGCTGATGGAAACTTCGATGCTGTAACTGCCCTTGGCGGTCAATGGGCCGGTAGCAAGGAGTTGATCAATACCGTTCGCTGCAGTCAGGTCGGTCGGGTTCGGGAGCGATACGCCGGTATCCCCTGCGTACGTCGCATTTCCAGTCGTTGGATCAACCGAGATCGGGACGGTGTCGGTCATCTGGCCCGAAAACATGTGCTGATCAACATCTACCGTCCGGTTCAGTGAACTGATGATCTGGTTCCGGATCGCGTTGATCTCCTCGGCAACCTGAGAGGTGTCACCCGCGCCAAAAGTTCCGGTCGATGCTTGCACAGATAGTTCACGCGCCCGGCCCAACAGATCACCAATGTCCCCAAGGACACTATCGGTCGTGTCCAGCCATGTGCGGGACTGTTCGATATTGCGAAGGTACTGCTCATCACGGAGGTTCTGGGAGCGCAAACGCACCCCAACCGCCGCACCCGCCGGATCGTCACCGGGCCGAAGAATGCGCTTTCCGGTAGTCAGCTGACGCTGCGTCTGCTGCATCGCATCGGCGTTCGCCATGATGTTGGCTGCCGTGTGCTGAGTCAGCATTCGGGTGGTTACACGCATGTTCCTCGTCCTCGTCTGCCCGCTGGTTGCGGAGCGTCCAGCCCCGCTGGAGTTGTGCGAGCCTACGCTGTCCTGTTCCCAGTATCGGCAGACCCGCCGGAATCTTGAGCGAGCGGCGTAGATTGCCCCGAGATTCGAAACTCCAGGCGCCGGGAAGCCGTTCTGAACGACCTCGGACTACATCGCCAGCAGATTCGGCCAAACGGTCAATGCTGTTAGCCGGCAACAAAAACACCGATCCCGCAACTACGGGATCGGTGTATCTGACTCACCGAGGTCCAAAGAGCCCGGCGCGACTTACGCCACGATCAATTGAGGACTAGAGGCCGACGCGACCCATGCGGTCGATGACAGTCGTGAGAAGGTCGTCAAGCGCGGTTATGCCACGGGCCGCCGCTTGGTATGCACGCTGAAACCGGATCAGCTGAGCCGCCTCCTCGTCCAGATTCACGCCCGAGTTGGACTCGCGACGGGTCGTAAGGTGATCGACAAGCGCCTTCTGGGTAGTTGCCATGTCGAGCGACTGCCTCGACTGCACGCCCAGTTCGCCAATCAGAGACGCGTAGTAGTCGTCAAACGTCGACGAGCCGAGCGCGGACATCTGGGTCGTTGACAGGGCGTTGATTGCCAACGAATTCGAGTTGTCACCCGTGCCAGTGGAAACATAAACGCCGGCGGCGTTGAGGGTCCGGCCGGATGCCCTGATAGCCTGAGTGTCAGACGCGACCGTCGGGCTCAGCGACAACGACGAAGCCCGGACGAGAGGCACGGCGACTGCACCCGTGGTGGTCAGCGTGCCACTGCCCGTGGTGGAGCCCCCGCGCAAGCCAACGATCTGCAAGAAGTTGCTGCTGTCACCGTCTGCACCAATTGTCGGCGACCCAGCCCCCGGGTAGGTGAGGACAATGCGTCCAGTCGCGTCATCAATCGATGCCGTCGAACCGGATCCAAGGGCCGTCGCGATCTCGGTAAGGACGTCATTCAGCGACTTCGTCGACGGATTGACGTTGATCTGCGTTGACCCGATGGTGATCGAACCCGCAGTCAGGACATCACCCAACCCGGTAGCTTGCAATGTTGTGATGGAACGTTGGGTATAAAAGAAGTCCGTGCCCGTCGTCATCGTGGCATAGACACCAAGGCCCATGCCCTTGGCGTGTTGAGCGTTGACCTGAGTGACGACTGTGGACGCAAGAAGGTTGATCTTCGTCAACTTCTCCGGAATTAGCTTGTCGCGCATCTGGAGGAGACCACCAAGCGTCCCTCCGCTGCCTTCAACATTCCCTGAACCAGGCCACCATGTCAGCGTGTGAGACGCCTTTCCACTTGCAAGAGGCGTGAGTTCCGCCGTGATCGAATTGGCCCGTGAACCGCTTACCAGAAGACGTCCGCCGAGGTTTACGGTCGTCGATCCATCGATCTCCTCACGGGTCGTCGCACCTGAAAGTTTGGTGATCTGGTCAACAAGACGGTCCCTGGCGTCCATCAGGTCATTAGGTCTGTCACCGTTGCCGACCGATTTGCGAATCTGCAGGTTCAGGTCGGCAATCCTGAGCGCGACGTCATTGACCTCTGCAACCACTGAAACGATTTGCGAGTCCTGATCGGACCGATACTGATCCAACTGCTGGGCAACATCGCGGAACCCCGAAGCCAGCGCCTGTCCTTGCGCCTGCAACTGCGTGCGCGCCGTTGCGCTGCCCGGATTGTTGCTCAGTTCGCTCCACGCGTTGAAAAAGCGCGCCATTTGCGAGCTCAGCCCATAGTTCGAGGGCTCGTTGAAGATGGCCTCGACTTGCTGGACCCCATCCGAAAGGATCTGAGCTTTCTGTTGAGACGCAATCTGGGTCCGCAGTTGCTGGTCGACATACGCATCCCGCTGCCGAGTGATCTCCTGCACCATCACGCCAGTGCCAAGCATGAGCCCGCCGCCGGACGGCCGGTTGAACCCCGTACCCGCGAATGGTGCCGTCTGAACCAGCTTCGCTTCCTGACGCGTGTACCCATCGGTATTCGCGTTGGCGATGTTCTGGTTGGTGACGTCCAAGGCCGTCTGCTGCGCCTGCAATGCCCGCAGCAAGGTGGTAAGACCCATGAATGACGACCGCATCGGTAGGTTCCTTTTCTTTCGGTGCAGTAACCGGACGGCGGGATTGCTGTGCTGGTTACATTAGGGTACGTCAGGCCCGGAGGTCAGCAAGGCGGGGCGGATCCCCGGTACCCGTCTGGTTCGCCGCGCCCCCCAGCGCCCCGTACTGCGGGTTCATCTCGATCGCCTGAAGCAGGCTTTGGGCAAGGTCGTTGACCGAGTCCAGGCACCCCTCCAGGAGAACCCGGTTTTGCTCATTCGCCTGCTGAACTCGGTCGGCAACCGCAACCAATCGATCACGCGCCGCGGCAAGTGCCTTCGACTCTTCCGGAGAAACATGCTTGCACAGTTCCGTCACGGTAAGGCGATCAGCGATCAACCCGAGCCGTGTCGCCAACGGTCTCAGCAGCATCGTGCGCGCCGACTCAAGGCGCCGGAGGTGAGCAATCATCGGCTGTTCGCGCCCGACAAGGACCGTCAGGGTGTCGAAATCAACGGCCGCAAGGGCCAAAAACCGTGACCTCACCACCTCGTACATCTGTGTGTACGTGTCGGACTGTGCATTCAAGACCGAAATCAAGTCTTGGATGACATCATCGCCGGTTATCGGAAGAGTGGCTGCTATCGGGTTCAGGGGGTTCATTCTTTCAACGTACCGGTTGCGGGCGTTCCGGTGTCGGTAGCCTCGCGGTGCAGGGCACGACGGGCTCTGAGACATCTCCGGTGCCTGCACAGCGAGTTCCCACGGGTAAGGGACACCGTCATGCACCGGCAGCAGTTGCTAGGGAATTAGTCGGAGAGGTTGCCTTGGGCGATCATCTTCCCGGCAAGCGCATATTCATCCACGACGTACGAGCCGTCCTTGATTGCCCGCTTGAGTTCGGCAACCAATTCGGTGCGCACTTCGGGTGCCTCACTTGCTGCGTGACGCCCCTTGATCAGGGCTTGCGCTGCTGGCGACAGGGTTGTCGCATCGGCATCGCGGCCGCCAATCTTCTTGGACTTTGCATCCGGGCTTGCGCCCGTCTTCTGTACGCCGTACCCCTGCGCAATCTGTGCGGTACGGAAGTCGCTGATCTTCATGACCGTATCACCTGGAGCCTTTTACCCGTGTTACCCGTTTGGTGCCGCTGCCCGCGACCCCCTGCCGGCCCGGCTGTCGCGGAGGTTCCGCGTTCAGCACATAACCTGCATTCGGAGTATCGGCAGAATGGTCCCCGTTCTTGAGTTACATCAAGAAACTCGTTCCGTGGACCCCACTCAGCACGCCGGATTACCGGCTACGAATGTTGTTCGCAAGTCCGATCATTTCGTCGAGCGTTCGCAACGCCTGGACCGACAGGCTGTACGCGCGCTGAGCGGTCACCATGTTTGTCATCTCGTCGGCCGTATTGACGTTCGATCCTTCGAGCGCACCACCGACCAGTTGCCCAAACCCGGCCGTTGCTCCCGGCGTGCCAAGTTCTACCGCACCTGATGTCGCGGATTCCCTCGCTAGTGTCTGGCCGATCTGCTCCAATCCCTCGGGGTTGACGAACTTCGCCAGCGCGACCTGCCCGACCGTGTTGATGACATCGTGGCCAACAAGCTCGTCAAAGCGGGAGGAGAGAACTTCTCCAGTCGAGCTGATCGTCAGTGACTGCGCGGACGCCTCGGGGCCGATCACTACCGGGCCTCCGTTTGGCCCCATGACTGGCAGCCCATCGGTATTCACCAACACCCGCTGGCCGTCAACAATGTCCAGGCGGAAGTTTCCGTTTCGCGTGTACGCAAACGTTCCGTCGTTCTGGCGAACCTGGAAGAAACCTTCACCGTAGATCGCAACGTCCGTCGGAATGTCCGTCTGTTCGAGTGCGCCTTGGGTGTAGGTCGGCGAAATCGCTGAAGGCCGAACACCAGCCCCGACCCTGACCTCTTCGGCATTCGTGGCATACGTGTAGTTCTGGTAGAGCACGTCCTGGAAATGGACACGCCCCGCCTTGAACCCAGTCGTGTTCACGTTGGCGAGGTTGTTCGCAATCGTGTCAAGGCTCAGCTTGTGCGACAGCATTCCCGCAACCGCCGACCGGACAATGTTCGAGATTGGCATCGTTCGCGTCCTCTCCTGCACCGTTTGGTGCGATGTTCCGCCGGGATCAGCCGGCGGTGTTCGTCAAAGTGTGCAGTGTTGCCTAGATCCGGCCGAGATCATTCGCGGCGCGCTGGGTCATCTCATCTTGCAGCTGCACCAT
Source organism: Chloroflexota bacterium (assembly GCA_014191415.1). Classification (GTDB taxonomy): domain Bacteria; phylum Chloroflexota; class UBA11872; order UBA12225; family UBA12225; genus UBA12225. The sequence continues at coordinate 2,854 of BJHB01000032.1, read as the reverse complement.
GCGCGCAGCCGCTTCATATGTTCGTTGGGCGACCATGAGGTCCGTCATCGCCCGTGCCGGGTCGACGTTCGACTGCTCTAGGTAGCCCTGTCGCACCGTCGTGCCAACCGCCGCCAGTGGCTGCGCCAGCTGTCGAGCATCCTCGAACTGCGTATTGCCTACCTTCACCAGTTGCTGGGGCTCAACGAAGTCAAACAACCCTACCTGCCCGACCACCTGGTCATTGACAAGAATCTCACCATTCGCACGCATGGTCGTTCCACCAGCCGGCAGGGTGATTGGCTGCAGATTTGCATCAAGCACCAGATCGCCGCGTGTCGTCACCAGCTGGTTCAACCCGTCGCGCCGGAACCCGCCGTCACGCGTGTACCGAACCCCCTGCGGGGTCTGGACCGCGAACATCCCGGATCCCTGGATCGCCATGTCCAATGGGTTGTCCGTCGCACGTAACGGTGCCTGCGCATACCGGATCCACGTGCTCTCAGTCACCGTGCCATTGACCAGCGACCCGATGTTCGGCGACGACGACCCACCAAAGACCCGGTTCATCAGTTGCTGCGGGAAGGAGGTGACGCGAACGGTGTCCTCGCGATAACCGACCGTGTTGACATTCGCGATATTATTGCTGATCTGTTGCGCACGGGTCAGCATGGTGATCATCCCAGCCGTCGCTGCGTACATTCCCTTGATCATGTCAATCCAGTCCTTCTGCGCCTGATGGCACGTACGTCAATCAATGTGAAGCCTGTGCTGTCCCCGAACTACCTGCGACCCGCCCGGCCGCCTGCACCGCCCCCGGCCCCGAACTGAAGCAAGAGTCGGACTTCCTCACGTCCGCGGTTCGTCCGCCGGGCGATCGTGGCGAGGTCCAATCCCTCACGGGCGAGGCGCATCACCTCGGCAGGGCTAGCGGGCGCGCCGTCTGCCTCATTCGCCAAGTCCTGAACCTGCGCCGGCATGTCGATGGCACCCGTATCGTAGGCATCCGCCTCGGCAACCGCGACCGGATACCTAGGGTCCTGGCGTGGTGCCGCGGTTGTCCAGTCCACGTGCCGGTCATGTGACGCGCCGTTGCCTGCACCATTCTTGTGACCGTTCCCAACCACCACCGGCGATGGGGACGCGTCAATCCACCCCTGAACGCTACCCACTTGTGCGCGCAGTGCTGCAACATCGCTTGCGATCCGCTGAGCCATTGACTGCGCAACCGCAATCGCCTCGCCGAGGGTGGACGCCTGCGTGTCGGCCTGTGTGAGCAACTCGTGCAGGCGGCCAGTTCGCGTGGCAAGCGCGTCGGCCAACTCATCGGCGGCCATCTGCAACTGTCCCAGCGTCCGGCCGACACTCACCTGCAATTCCGTGTGTTCAACCCGGTCTCGCGCAAGTTCGTCAATCTCGGTCGACAGGCGGCGATGCCCCCCCCACCCGACAATCCATGTCAGGCCGAGAGCGACCACCAGAAGCCCAATGATGATGTCTTGCGTCACAACCGAATATCCACCCGGCGCCCGCTCGCGCCGTCATCCACCACTGTACGCGCCACAGGAATCACATCGGCCACCGCGGCCCCTTCGGCCGGGCGGCGCCCACGTCGGCGCCCAGGCTGATCTTCGGCCCCACTCTCGCCATCGACCGGGTTCACAGGAACGCCGACACCCGTGCGACGGGAGGCCGCACCGTTCTCCATTGCACGTGTCTGCTCCAGACGACGCTCCGCCACAATTCGCACGGTCTCACGCGCCTGCAAGTCAACCAGTTGAACAGCCCGCATGGCCGCTGCCTGGGTCTCCTGCACGTCCAGCACAGCCCGGGAGAGTGACATTGCCAACGCGTCAATCCGTGACGCCATCACTCAGCTCCCATCAATGACGACAATTGCGACCGCAACCGGTGAACCGCACGACCGTGCAATTGGCAGACCCGCGACTCGGAGACGTCCAGGACCATACTGATTTCCTTCATCGTCAGTTCCTGTTCGTAGTACAGCGAAAGGAGGATCCGTTCACGCTCAGTCAGCGACCGAATCGCGCCCGCCAAGGCCTCCAGCAACTCACCCTCCTCGGTGTGCTGCAGAGGGTCACGGGCGTTGGCTGACTCAATCGTGTCGACAAGTGCCGACCCTTCACCTTCGCCATCCCCTGACGAAATCGGTGTCTCGAGCGAAACGACAACTGCCGCCGCGCTGATGCTTGCCTGGTGGTACTGGTGCATGTCGAGACCAAGCGTGCGCGCGACCTCCTCATCAGTAGGGGGGCGTCCGTACTCGACTTCAAGTCTCGTGAATGCCTTGGCAATCTCCTGGCTTCGCTGACGGGCCGATCTGGGAATCCAGTCTAGCGACCGCAATTCGTCAAGGATTGCCCCGCGGATCCGAGAGATGGCATAGGTCTCAAACTTCACACCAGTCGTCGGATCAAAGCGATCAATCGCCTCGATCAGGCCAAGGACACCCGAAGACAGGACATCGTCGGAGTCCATGACGCGGGGCAGCATAATGGCCAGACGCCCGGCGACGTACTTGACAAGCGGCGCATATTGCAGGACCAGTTGTTCACGGATCGCAGGATCGCGCTCCGCGGTGAACCGCACCCAGCGATCCGCCACCGCCTCCGCCGACTTGAGCGTCCCAGTCGTCATTTCTCGCCGTCCACCCGGTCACACGTGCCAGACATCTGCAATCCGAACCCTATCGCCCGCCACGCGTGCCGGAGTCGGAACCTTCGCGAAGGAGCGAGGCCAGATCCTGGAAGTCACCATCACCCCCAGCACCACCGGCTGAACGACCACCTCGGCCAGCACCATTGGGGGCTAGTATCGACGGGTCAACCCCACCCATGAGCCCACGTGAAGACGG
>BJHB01000031.1:0-13945 GCA_014191415.1 Chloroflexota bacterium | reverse complement strand
CCTCGAACTGACGTCGTATCACGACGGCACGCTCGCGCAAATCGTGATCGGCGACGGCGGTACCGCCCCAGTCGGGACCATTGTCGGCATCCTCGCGCGTGTCGGTGAATCGGTGGCGTCCGTCCGGATCGCAACCGCACCAACCCAAGCACCGACGGCCACGGTCGCTCAAGCGCCAACGCAAGCGGCGCCCGCTGCGCCAGTCCAAGCGCAAGCCGTCGCGGCGCCGGTAACCGCCGGCCCTGCAGCCCACGATGTGCCAGCAGAGGCCGTCAAGGCATCCCCACTTGCCCGTGTCCTGGCCGAACAGTCGGGCGTTGACCTTCGGACCCTCGCCGGTCACGGCAGCGGTCCCGGAGGACGCATCGTCCGCGCGGACGTAGAGGCTGCGGCCCACGCACACCATCAGGTACAGCCGGCCGTCGTGCCAGTTGCGTCACCCCCGTCCGGGGACGCATTCACCGACGAACCGCTCAACCGCATGCGTCAGGCGATTGCCCGAGGCATGGGAATTGCCAAGCCGGGCATCCCGCATATCTACCTCACGGTCGAAGCGGAGATGGACGAAGCCCTTGCCCTTCGTCACCAGATCAACGACCTTTCAAGCGCTGACCCTCGCGCGAAACTTTCAGTGAACGACCTTGTCATCAAGGCCTCAGCACTGGCGTTGCGCACATGGCCCGCGGTCAATGCCTGGTTCCTGGATGAGGCACCCGCCCGGATCCGTACGTGGCACCAGGTCAACATCGGTGTAGCCGTCTCCGTTGACGGTGGCTTGATTGTCCCGGTGATCCGCGATGTGCCGGGCAAGTCGCTCGGTCAGATTGCCCGCGAAACCAAGGACGTCTACGACCGGGTGCGGTCAGGAAAGCCTGCGGCCAATGACCTGCAGGGAGCGACCTTCACGGTCAGCAACCTCGGCGCCTACGGCACCGAAGAGTTCGCCGCCGTGATCGCCTCCCCACAGGCTGCAATCCTGGCGGTTGGCGCCGCGCTGCCACGCGCCGTGGTGCACGACGGGCAAATCGTCGTCCGAACCACGATGCGCATCACCCTATCGGCCGACCACCGTGTCGTGGACGGGGCCTACGCCGCCCAGTTCCTGAAGGAACTGAAGCGACTGCTCGAACACCCGATCTCCCTGGTGCTTTGATCTCACCAGAAGCTGCGAACCGACACGAGAGGAATGCCACAATGGCGGCAGCCGTCACCCTTGGCGCAGGTCAGACTTCCGACGATACCTATGACTTGATCGTCATCGGCGCCGGTCCTGGCGGATACATCGCCGCCATCCGCGCTGCGCAGTTGGGACAGCGCACGGCCATCATCGAACGTGAGTGGGTAGGTGGCGTCTGCCTCAATGTGGGGTGCATCCCATCAAAGTCACTCCTCAAGAACGCTGAAGTCGTTCGACACCTTTCTCACGCCGACCGCTGGGGGATCAAGATCGATGGCTTCCAAGCCGATTACGGCCTCGCCGTTGATCGCAGCCGGCAGGTGGTAGGACGCCTGGTCAAGGGCGTCGAGTTCCTCATGCGCAAGAACAAGATCCAGCTGATCCGTGGCCAGGCCACCATCCCTTCGGCCGGTCGCGTAACGGTTTTCGACAAGACCTACGGCGCGCGAAACATCCTGATTGCAACCGGAGCCCGTCCGCGGGCCCTTCCGACCATGCCATTCGATGGTGAGCGCATCCTGAACTCCTGGCAGAGTGTGGAAAACCGCACCCAACCCGGAACAATGGTCATCGTAGGTGGCGGGGCAATCGGCTGCGAAATGGCAACCGTCCTGAATGCCTATGGCACCATGGTGACAATCCTTGAGGCCATGCCTCACCTCCTTCCCCGCGAGGATGAGAAGATCAGCCAGACACTCGAGCGCTCATTCCAGAAGCAAGGCATCGCCTTCCACACCGGCGTTCAAGTTGAACGGGCCACGAACACCGGGTCATACGTGGAAGTGGTCTACAAGAGTGGCGATGCTAGCCACACGCTCGTCGTCGACCGGTGCCTTGTCGCCGTCAGTGTCCAGCCCAACACCGAAGGCCTTGGCCTCGAGGCCCTCGGGGTGGCGACTGAACGCGGGTACATCAAGGTGGATGAGCGCATGGCAACTTCGGTTGCCGGTATCTGGGCGATTGGCGACGTCACGAATACGCCATATGCCCTCGCCCACGTGGCATCCGCCGAAGGTGTCCTCGCTGCCGAAGCGATTGCCGGGCACGATACCCGCCCGATCAAGTACGCCGACGTGCCTCGTCCCACATTCTGCTTCCCACAGGTTGCAAGCATCGGTTTGACCGAAAAGCAGGCTCGCGAAGCTGGTTACGACGTCAAGATTGGCGAGGTGCCGTATGCCGCAAGCGGCAAGTCACTTGCAAACGACGAGACCGAGGGACTGGTGAAACTCGTCGTCGACGGCAAGTACGGTGAAATTCTCGGTGCCCACCTCATCGGCGCCGAGGCCACTGAGCTCCTGGCGCAGGTCGCACCATTCCGTACGCTTGAAGGCACGACCCATGAACTCGGTGAAATCATGGTCGCTCATCCGACCCTGAGCGAACTCGTCAAGGAAGCCGCCCTCGCGGCGCAAGGCCACGCGCTCGGCATCTAGTGTGCACCCGGCGCCAACGCAACCCGATCCCACGGTCGCGTTGGTGTCACTACTCAGAATCCCCGGGTGCGCGGATACACCTTGCACCCTCTAGCACTCGTCAGGACGTAAGCGATGCGAGGCTTCATCGGTGGAATCCTGATCCTCGGCGCGGCCATCGCAATGATGGTCTATACCCTCGGACCTGACTGGAGCCTCGGCAAGGCCCTCGATACCCTTTCGCAGGCACGAGGCCTGCCGACCGCAACCACCTCGGCTCCGCCTCCGTCGCAAACCCGGCCACCGGCGGATCGACCCGCGACCGTGCCAACCGTCGCGATACCGTCGACCGCAGCGCCTGCGCAAACCGGTGCACCATCGGGCGTTCAGACCCTCACATTCGACGAAAAGGAAATCAACGACTACCTATCCACCGCATCAATCGGGCAGGAATTGGCAAACACCCCGTTCGGGACGGTGACCATCAACGACCTCGGCGTGAAGTTCCGCAGCGGGGAAATAAGCGTCACTGGCAGCGCTCAAGGCGGACCAGGGCGCCTCGCCTTCTCCATGACCGGAACCCTTGCTGTAAACGACGGTGGAGTACGGGTCCTCGTCAAGGAAGCCCGAGTGAACGACCTGCCCCTTCCGGCAGCGATGCGGACTCCAATCGAACAGGCCATAACAGCACAACTGACCGCGGCCCTGCACACCCAAGGGGTTCGGGTCACCGACGTCGAACTACGTGATGGCAGTCTTATCCTGAAGGGCAATCGCAGCGCGCGCAGTTGATGACGATGCTCGGCGCGTCAGCGACCGTCAACGCGAACAGGTATCCGGACCGGAACGAGCTTCTCCCGCGGGCCGAACAAGGCATTCGCGATGGCGTTTATCACTTCCAGGATTCGTTCCATGCCCAACCTCGGTTCAATCGCGCCTGATGGTGCGTCCTTCTAGAGTAACTTGTCACGAACCGGCGCGCCCACGCCCAGACATCTCGTGCCGACCAAAGTCGTTCGTCAACCCACGAGACGGATTGCGCGCCAAGCGAACACTGGCACAAGCACACCGGATACGCGCGTTCCGCCCCGTACAATCTTGAGGGCAAGCTTGCGATGTTCCATGGGTGGCATTCTCCCGGAACAAGCGACAAGTACTCTAGTTACGCCACTCACCTCGAGTGGTTGGAAGTGAGCAGCAAACATGGCACGAACCCTTAGCGACGGCCTTATCATCGCGATGATCGAAGCCTCAACACGCCTCACCGCCGCGCGGGGATCCTCCAGCCGCGGTGGAAGTTCCGCGCCAGCCGCCAAGCCCGAGGCACATGCCGAGGACAGTGCCGTGGTGACACCTGCGACCACTCCCGAAGCCGCACCAACTGAGGCAACCGACGTCAAACCAGAGGCATCCCACGACCACGACAAGTCAGCCGACGGCGACCATCGCTCCGCGGACGAGATCGGTAGCGACTTCGCGACCATCTACCGCCATATCGAGGAAATGGTTCGCGCATCCGCGGAACAGGAAACCAAGACGGTCGGCTTCTCCGTCCGCTAGCCAGCGTCATCTGTTCAGACAATCAAGAGGGGCGTGTATCCGGCTTTCGGATCCACACCCCTCTTTCGTTTCGCGAAGGCGTACTTCGGCCCTTGAACGAATGGCGTCAGGGTGTTTCAATCCGCAGGACACTGCCCAGCTCGCGCACCGCCGACAGCGTTTCAAACTGTTGCAGGGCATCGCGCATCCCCGCCTCCCGGGCACCGTGGGTCACGATCACCAGTTCGGCGGTGCCAGCCTTGGCATCGGTCTCCTTTTGGATACACGACGCAATACTGATCCCATGGTCACCAAAGACCTGCGCAATCTGCGCGAGGACACCCGGTTGATCGGCCACCCAAAGGTGCACGTAATACCGCGATTGGACCTCGTCAATCGCCAGCAGAGGCAGATTGTCCGTCACGCGAAATGGCACGCGGTTTGACACTCCGGCATTGACATTATGGGCAATGTCGATGATGTCCGAGACGACCGAACTGGATGTTGGTCCGGATCCCGCACCGCGGCCGTAGAGAAGGACGTCCCCCACCAGGTCACCCTGTACATGGACTGCGTTGTAAACGCCATTGACACCGGCGAGTAGCACGTCCTTTGGCAGCAGGGTGGGATGCACCCGAAGTTCAATTGAATCGGCACTTCCATCCGCGCCCTTGTGCCGGCGACCGATCGCCACCAACTTGATGACGTATCCGAGTTCCCGTGCCATCTTGAAGTCAACCGCGCGAAGTTTGGTTATCCCTTCGCGAAAGATCTGTGGTGGAGGGATGTGCGTCCGGAACGCAAGCGACGCAAGGATCGCCAACTTGTAGGTGGCGTCGATCGCCTCCACGTCGTTCGTTGGGTCGGCCTCGGCGTATCCGAGTGCCTGTGCCTCTGCCAACGCCGGCAGGTAGTCGGCACCGTCCTGTGCCATGCGTGTCAGGATGTAGTTCGTGGTCCCATTGATGATGGCATGAACTGACTGGACCTCGTTGGCAACCAGATCCTCCCGGAAGACCCCGATGAGCGGGATGCCACCACCGACACTCGCCTCGTAAGAGACGTCCACACCGTGTTCGGCCGCGAGGCGAAGCAACTCGACACCCTCAGTCGCCATCAAGTCCTTGTTGGCAGTGACGATATGCTTGCCCGCCCGGATTGCCCGTCGCAACCACTCGCCAGCCGGCCTGATCCCACCCATCACCTCGACCACGATGTCGATCGTCGGGTCCTCGAGGATCGCGTCAGGATCGGTCGAAAGCAGTTCAGCCGGTACCTCAAACTCACGTGTACGGTGGAGATCCCGCACGACGACCTTGGTCAACTCGATCGGCCGGCCAATCTCTCGCGAAATGATGTCACGGCGCGAAAGCAGCAACTTCGCGACACCGCCGCCAACCGTTCCAAGGCCAAACATGCCAATCCGAACCGGTTTGACCCCGGATGCGGCATCGTGTGAAGTAGTAACCACGTTCATAGACATCACTCCCGATGGTACGGGTCGCTGTGCACGGCAGGCGAGTGGTACTGACGCCGCGTGCAGCCCTCAGCGCAAGGACAGCGACAGGAAAAGTGCGACCTCACCATTCGGGTAGAGGCGGTCGTTGTACCCGCAGAACCGGAATCCGACCCGCTGCAGGCAGCGAAGCGCCGGTGTGTTCCGCGCCGAAACATCGGCCAGGATCTCCGTAGCACTCTCCGCCGATGCCCACCGGCGTGCCTGTTCGAGTAAGCGCACCGCCAGTCGCTGGCGACGGTGTGTGGAAGCGACCGCAAGAGAGGTCAGGTAGACGATCTCACCGCCATAAGGCCGGGTCGCCACGAGGTATCCGGTCACCTGCCCGACCGATGCCGGCATATGGACACCGTCACCCGCCACGGTCTCGATGTCCTCGGCTACCAGCCAGAGAACGCCCGGACGCACGACCTGAGGCACTGACTGGGGCGCCGTCAACGACACAGGCTTGGGTAACTCTATCTGGCGAAGGAGGATCCGGATTTCCCGGTCTTCCTGCCGAGTATCCAGCTGCCAGACATCCTTTGTGGTGTACCTGGTATCCACATCCGCACATTGGGCGGAATCCGACTCCATCCCGATACGGACCCTCACCTCGGTGCGACGTTCGCGCCGGCCCGCCGGTGCCAGAGGTTGCGCCACCATCGCCGAACCACGACGAGGCAACACCGACCTCATCGCCGAGACCATTGGAACTTCGGCAAGCCGATCACCAACCGCCCCAGTCCCTTCACCGGCAATCCCAGTGCCACTCCGGTACAAGGCCTGGGCTGATCGCACGTCTCGAGGCGGTGGCTGCCATGGTCCCCGGACCTGACGTAGATCAGGAACCTCCTGCGGGGCAACTGACCGGACAGATGCACGTTCGGCGCCGGCGATCACTTCACGCACGGTCCGAGACCGTGATCTTCCTGCCTCAGGGCGCGCGACCGACCGCGCGGGTGCAACCCCACTTGTAGGCCGGACTTGCCGTTCAGACGCCGGTACGTCGCGCGTGGGTCGTGGAGCCCCGATCGCCGACCCGGTGCCATCCCGCAACGAACGTCGCTCGGTGGTCGGGGAACCAGCCAGGCGCGCACCTCCCGGATCGCGACCCGTGTCGCGCGCAACACCAGGATCACGGGGCCTCAGGGTTGACGAGCCTTGTGGCCCTGGTGGAGGGAGACCCGGACGTCGTTCGTCCAATCTGGTCCGTCTTGTCGCCGGCGCGCCGGTTCGTGTCAAAGGGCGACGCGTCACTGAGCGAGCGTCAGGCAATCCGATCTGCGTCCCGGAAGGGCCTTCCCCGGTAACGGGCCGAGCCTGGGTCGGATCAATGTGGTCCTTACCGGGAGCGGATGGCCTTACGATCGCACGGTCAAGGTCACTACGGATCTCGCGCTCGACTTCGGGAGAGATTGACCGCAGTCCACCCTCGGCATCACGTTCGAGGTCTATCAGGACCCGCCGTTCAAGATCACTCAGCGTGGCAATCTCGAGCTCATCAGCAGCACCCACAGATCGGTCCGCATACTCGGCAGTTGCTCGAGGCGCACGTTCGACAGGGTTCACACCCTCTTCCACGGCGGTTGCGTCCGGACTAGTCGTCCGTGTCCGACGGCCAAGAATGATCGAGGTGTCGATCAGGAACGGACCAACACGCACGCCACCTGGCGGAGTGGCCGGAGACGGCGGTCGCTTGGTCGTCATACGATCCTCGTGGACGCAATCCTCGCCGACAGTGGATGTCAACGCACCTGCATCATCTGGTACGTAAACGCATTCTGTCACTCGGCGGCAGTGTGGCGAATTTTACATAATACTCACCCTGCGTGCGAGGAGGAGGCGCGCAGCGCATTGCAACCAGGGGAAAGGGGGGCGGCGGCGCGCGCCAAGTGGCACTCCGCTCACGGATGTCACGCGCCCCGATCGGTGACCGGTCAGCCGGTATCTTCCATTCCAGACACGGGCACGGCGGCAACGGACAGCATGTTGTCCTGATCGGGGGCCGGCACCGGTTCGGTCAACTTGCCGTAGATGTAGCCGATGATGATCCGAAGGGCCGCAGCCGTCGGCACTCCGAGGAACATGCCAAGGACACCACCAAGGACCGCGCCGGACAGCACGCTGAACATTGCGACGAGCGCGTGGATATGGACCGCCCTCCCCATTACGAAGGGGATCACGAAGTAATCCTCGGCGTGCCGAAGAATGAAGTAGGCCAGCCCAACGATCCCGGCACTCACAAGTGGTGACCAGCCATGGGGTGACGGTGTCGCGATGGCCACGACGACGGCAGGAATCGCTGCCATCCACGTCCCCACAAACGGGATCAACTCCAGGATCCCGGCAATCAGTCCAAGAATGAGCGCGTACCGGATGCCCAGTGCGGAAAGCGTCGCCCAGGTCGCAATCGTCATGATCACGATCAGGACCACCTCACCACGAAGGAACCTGCCAAGGATCCGGTCAATCTCCTTGACAATCGGGGAAAGTTCATCCCGGTACGGTTGCGGAGTGTGATGGCCAACCCACCACTTGAACCGTTCGGCGCCCATGAGAAGGTAGAACGTGATCACCAGAGTGAGCATTCCCTTGAAGAACGTCTCGACCGTGGCCACCGCGGTATCTAGCAAGCTTCGCGAGACCGCACTCACCACGGTCCCGACCGACCTCGTCACCTCATCGACAAGTGGTGCAATCGAGACGTCATATCCGACGAACGAGAGGTGAGGATCCTGGTCAATGATGTCGCGCGCCCGCGCCACGATCCGCGGCAGGGTAATGGACAGCTCGCGTGCCTCCCTTGACACCACCGGCACCAGCACGATGACCCCCCACGTAATCAATCCAGCCACGGCCAGATAGACCACCGCCACGGAACCCACTCTCGGCAACCGCGTGTATCGCGATGTCAACTGGATCAGTGGATGGATCAGGTACGAGAGGATTGCACCGATGACGAACGGTGCAAGGACACTCCTCACCGTCCAGAGCAGCAGCACCGCCAAGGCGACCAGGACCCAGAAAACGGTGCCCCGCGTACGAGTGTTCCAGTTCCACACCCGCGTAAAGCGCGTCTCCGGTGAAAAGACCCGGCCCGGCAGCGACAACGACACTTGGTCACCGCTTTCGGTCACACGATCCCTACTCTGGCGCTGGAGGGTATCTCCAGAGTTCGTTCCAGACATCAACGCCCCGGTCCTTCCGACCACACCGAATGGTCGCATCGGCCTGATACAAGGGCGTCCATACCCGACGAAAGGCGGTCACACAGACCGGGCACGCGTCGACCGCCCAATCCCACCACGTCTTCGCCTCCGAGATCCATCATCCCCAACAGGTCCTCCCGACGCTTCGTCATCACTTGGCGAGACGGTCTGTTCCTCGGGTATCGCGACCCGCAACCCCCGCGGGGCCTGCCCCTCAGCCTCGGCGACACGAGCCATGTCAGCAAGACGGGTGATATCGGCCGGCCGTTCGGAGACAAACTCCGGTGGTGTCGGACGGAACTCGAAAGGCGTTTCCGTGGTGGGAACCCGTGTCGTCGCGGACCGCATGCGTCGCACGACCGGGCGTGCCGCTGGCGTTGGGGCCCCGGTGTCCGGAACATCCCCAACACTGGCCGGTACCGGCGTCACGACCATCGGCGTCGGACGCGGACGCGAGGGGGTGCGCATGACCGGGCGGGTACCGTCGTCATTGCGGCCGCGGGTCAGAACCCGAACCGGTGATAGTCCTTGGACTACCATCACCCGAACATCCTGGTTGCAGTCGAATACGATCCTGCCCTCCTGCCAGAGCTGTCCGACCATCGCCGCCGCCTCTGGTGGGAGACCGATGTAGTACGTGCCTTCCGTGGTGGTCATCGGGGCCACATCATCAGTGGGAAGGTTGAACATCCTACGCAGGTCACTGATGGGCACGTAGAGGCGACTCTGCACCACGCCCCAGATGTTTCCCTTGGTAACCCGCTTCGTGATCATCGCCAGCGCATTCCTTGCCGCAACGGCAGGGACGTCACCCCGCCGCCACGCGTCTGTACGGATTAGGTTCTCAAGTCGCGCCCCATCCGCGCTGCCGAAATAGCGTCGTCCGGATCCCCGAGCAGGAAGTCGAAGTCACATCCATCCGGAGCCTGCATGACGTGTTCCACGAACAGTTTCCCGTATCCCCGCCGGAATGGGGGAGGCGCAACCACGCGTTCAGCGAGCCGTCTCGCAATCTCGGCCGGTTCAACCATCAGGTCCAGCCGTCTCGCCTCGACATCTAGCTCGATGATGTCACCGGTCCGGACAGCCGCAAGCGGCCCTCCGATCGCACTCTCCGGCGCGACGTGGAGGATGATCGTGCCGAAGGCCGTCCCACTCATCCGCGCATCAGAGATGCGAACCATGTCGCGAACACCCTGCCTGAGGAGTTTGCGCGGGATGGGTAGATTGCCAATCTCTGGCATCCCCGGGGCGCCCACTGGTCCGGCATTCTGCAACACCAGAATGTCATCAGGAGTGACGTCCAGTTCAAGATCATCGGCTGCCGCCTGCATCTCTGCCGGCGACGAGAACACCAGTGCCCGGCCTCGATGCTTCTGGAGGTGCGATGACGCTGCGACGGTCTTGATGACCGCACCATCAGGCGCAAGGGTCCCCCGCACGATGGCCAATCCACCCTCGGCGTCAAGTGGTTCCTCACGGGACGAGATCACTTCACGCACCCGTCGTTGCGACGCAGCCTCCCGGTTGCCAACCGGTTCCACCATCGAAAGGTTCTCGCCCACCGTCAAGCCTGTCACCGTCAAGGCATCGCCGTGGAGCAAACCCTCCAGCTCCTTCATGAGAACCGGCACGCCTCCAGCCTCGAAGAACTGCTCCATTTGATACCGCCCGGATGGGCGCAGGTTCGCCAGCCACGGGGTCGTGCGCGAAAGCGAATCGAACAGGTCGAGTGGCAACTTGATCCCTAGGCGTCCGGCAATCGCCGGCAAGTGCACGACGGCATTGGTGGATCCGCCAAGGGCATGGAGAACCCGGATCGCGTTCTCGAACGCCGCCGGAGTCATGATCTGCGACGGTCGGATTCCCTCCCGTGCCAAACGGACCGCTTGGCGTCCCGATGCGGCTGCAAACCGCAACCGACGGCTATCCGGGGCCGGGATCGAGGCACCTCCCGGCAGCATCATCCCGAGGGCCTCGGCGCACGCCGCCATGGTCGAAGCCGTTCCCATCACCATGCAGTGACCCTCGGAACGCGTCAGGTTGTCCTCCAGCTGGGACATCGTCTCTTTGGTCACGGTCCCGGCGCGGTATTCCGTCCAGTAGCGACGACAGTCGGTGCACGCACCAAGGTCCTGGCCTTCGTACCGGCCGTTGAGCATCGGTCCGCTCGTCACCATGATCGCCGGCACGTCGGCGGATGCCGCCCCCATGAGTTGGGCAGGTGTGGTCTTGTCACATCCCGCCAGGAGAACTACGCCATCCAGCGGCTGTCCCCGGATCATCTCCTCGGTGTCCATCGCTGCCAGATTGCGGAAGAACATCGAAGTCGGACTGACAAATACCTCCCCGATCGAGATGGTCGGGAACTCCAGTGGAAGACCACCCTCCTGCAGGACACCGCGCTTCACCGCTTCGGCAAGTGCGCGCAAGTTGTGATTGCAGTGGTTCAGTTCGCTGAAGGTATTGCAGATCCCGATGACCGGTCTCTTGAGGTCATCATCGTCATATCCCATCGCCTTGGTGAAGGCACGATGGATGAAACTGGCGACATCCGGGGTTTCGAACCACTTTTCGCCACGGCGCAGTGCGCCCGGTTGGCCGGGGGTAGATGCAGTCGGAATGGTCATGGTTACTGCATCGTACCCCGCGCGACTGCGACGCGTATGCCTCTCAGTCAGCGCGATCATGCGGCGAAGTGAAAGTGGTCGGGTTCCGGATCGTTAATCCGGCGCAACTGAATCCTGCCCTTGCGCTGCCACGACCCCCCTCGTCACCGCCTTGATCCGAGACGCCTCATCGGGATAGGATGCAAATCCATCCGGAGAACCGGGTGCGGGCTGCCGGGGATGAACGAAACGATGTCCGGGCAACACGTGGAACTCATCCAGATGTTCGCCTGACCCTCGTGGCCAGTTCTCGTGCTTGACGATCACCGTGCCATCGCTCCCAACAACCTCCACAACACCGACGTGACCCGCCCACGTGGCACCACCAAACCGCGGCGCCCAGATCATGAGTGACCCGATGGCCGGTACCTCGTCAACGGTGAATTCGGACGCCTCGAAGGCGTTGTCCAACCACCCCGCCCGCGCAACCGGCGCATAGACGTCCTGATACTTGGACCAGTAGGCATCCCGTCCAAGGACGTTGATGCAGTTTGCGGATGCAGCCGCGCTTCTTGCCGGGACGACCAAGCCAAGCAAGGCCACTGCCATCCCCACTGCGAGGGAGACCGGCCGGAAGGTGAGGCATCCGCGTGCGTAACGCGCACGTGTGCCGGAGACCGTGGTGGACTGGTTCGAGAACAGTTGCGTCCGATCACGGACAGTGGGGTTCGGTGCGGGCCCGGTCGCTCCGGTGGACGCACTTTGGACCGATAGTAGATTCGCCATGCAGGGTGTGCCTCCTTTCGGCACGACCTGACCGTTCTCCATCCCGCCTGCCCCGGTCGGGACAGTGCATTGCAAAACCTTCGTGTCGCGGCGTCGCCGCGATCGAATTTGCCGGATAACACATCCTCGCGGAGTGTTGAAGAACGCAAGAGAACCTGAAATCCCCGGGTCACGACCGCACGCCGACGTCTTGCATCGGTGCCGGTTCAGGACCGCCAGGGTGCTGTTCCTCCCACGCCGTCCACCTTAGCGACCACAGTCGTGCGGGTTCGGCTGAGAGGTCGTCATCCGATCATTCCGGTGGGTTCAGCCCGGACCGGTAGATACGGAAGCGACAGCGATTCACGCCCTCGATCTGGTCACGCCTCACGGTTCCGATGCGCACGGACGGCAAAGATGGCGTAGGGCGGGCAGCAGCGCGTCGCCGGTACTCCCGATGCAGGCCATCGGACCGGGATTGCCGGACACCTGTTCAGCGTCCAAGGCGATGCGGATGCGGTCATCAACTACGCGGGCCGTCCAAACCAACCTGCCACCACCGGGCCTCCATCATCCGCTTCGGGCCGCAGGTCAACCGGATACCGCCAGTCCCACCATGTGTTTTCCCGGGGATCAAGCCGGAGCAGACCATGGAGCGAACCCCCGCACAACCAACCGGGCAGCACGCCAATCGGTCGGTCAGATGCCACCATGGCACCCGTATGCACGCCCGCCAACGCTGTCATGCCGATTCGGCAGGGACATCGCTTGAACGGGAAAGCCGTCTACGCAATCCACCCGAGGAGTGGAACCACATCCACAGTAGCCCGTACTGACCTGAAAGCGCAAGTGCCCTTAGGTACATGATCTGTAAATTGACAACCGACCCAATGCGCAGCGCACAAAAATCGGGCAGGAGGCATCCGGGATCCTCCACCCGGAAACCCATCCCTGCACCTCCCGCGAACAGCCCGGGACTAGCGTTATCCGGCAAACCCGGGGCCACGCACGAATCGCCCGGGAAGTGCCCCAGTCACGGCTCCCGCGCGCACGACGGGCACCCCATTGACAACCACATGGGTCACCCCGGTCGCCAGCGCGTGCGGTCTGGCATACGTCGCGTGGTCCGTCAAGGTCTCCGGATCAAACACCACCACATCCGCGAAGTACCCTTCGCGCAGCCACCCCCGGTCGTGCAAGCGCAAGTTGTGCGCCGGCAGTGACGTCAGTCGACGGATGGCATCCGGCAAGGTCAAGGCCTTCGCGTCACGCACGTAGTGTCCGAGCACCCTCGCAAACGTTCCGTACGCCCGTGGGTGAAGGTGACGCGTCCTGTATGGACCGTCGGGCGACACACTGGGCGAATCCGATCCGAAACTGACCCACGGTAGCGACATCTGCCGGCGCACGTTTGCGGGGTCCATCATGAAGTAGATCGTTCCGACGCGCGTGTCGTCCTCAATCACCAGGTCGACCGCAACGTCAGCGGGCGACTTTCCCCGTTCACGCGCAACGTCTGCCAAGGTCCGTCCGGAATAGTGTGCTAACGCGGGGTTCTGGAACGAACTCAGCAACATTCCATCGGGTCCGGATTCGTGGAAGAGGTTCTCCCAATCCGTCGACGGGCTTTCCATCTCCTCGATCACGCGCGCACGAATTGCCGGATCCATGAGGCGGGTGACCCATTCACGGTGGCCACCCTCCTGCACCCACGGTGGCATCGCCGCATCAAG
>BJHB01000030.1:0-14304 GCA_014191415.1 Chloroflexota bacterium | reverse complement strand
GGGATCCCGACGTTGGTGCCCCCGCCCGCGCTCTCCACATCCGACGGCGGTCCGAATGGACCCCCTCCTCATGTGACCACGGCGGGTTCATCAGTCGGGGTGGGTCGATCCAACGGGCGGGCAGGGATGCCGTCGGACCCGATGGATAGCGAAGCGCCTTCCAATCTGGGGCGACGGGGTGGGGATGGGCGACGCGAAGCGCCTTCCAATCAGGGGCGTTTGGGCGATGTGGTCTCGGTTTTCCGCGAGCTCTGGCACTACCGCGACCTGCTGAGAAGTCTCGTTTCACGTGACCTTGCGGTGCGGTACCGACGATCCGCCTTGGGATTCGTCTGGTCGCTGCTGAACCCACTTCTGATGATGCTTGTGTTCACGATCGTCTTCCAGGTGGTGAAGCCCCAGTCGGTACGGAACTATCCGCTCTTTGTCCTCGCCGGGATGTTGCCGTGGAACTTCCTTGCCGGGGCAATCAGTGGCGCCACCCGCAGCGTGACCGGCAATGCCCACCTGATCGACAAGGTCTATTTTCCGAGGGAAATCCTGCCACTCTCCGTGGTGATTGCGAACCTTGTCAACTTCCTGCTGAGTTTGGCCGTGTTCCTGCCACTGGCACTGCTGCTTGGGGCGCGGTGGAACGGGTGGATCTTCGCCTTGCCGCTGGTGATCCTGATCGAGGTCATGATCGTCACGGGCATCTCCATGATGTTGGCGGCGCTCAACGTCTTCTACCGGGACACGGAACAGGTCCTCGAGGTCGCTTTGACCGCGTGGTTCTTCCTGACGCCAGTCTTCTACGAACTCGAGCTGCTGCCGAACCAATTCCTTGGCATTGACGTGTGGCGGCTGGTCTACACCCTGAACCCGATGGCGACGCTGGTAACCGACTACCGCTACGTGATGCTGTACGAGACGCCGATCATCCGCCACACGCTGATACCTTTCCTGATCGGCATCGCATTGCTTGGTGCAGGATGGTGGGCGTTCCGCCGGGTTGCCCCAGCGTTCGCCGAGGAGGTCTGACCGCACCATGGCGCGTGTCGCAGTGCGGTGTGAAGACGTCCGCAAACGGTTTGTGATCCGGCGCGGGCGGGCCCGGACCTTTCAGGAAGCTGCCTTGGCCCTCTTCCAGGGCGGACAGGCGTTTGGGCAACGTGACGAGTTCTGGGCCCTGGACGGGGTCTCGTTCTCAGTCGAGGCGGGACGGACCCTTGGGATCATCGGGCGCAATGGTGCTGGGAAAAGCACGTTGCTCAAGCTGCTTGCCGGGACGATGCAACCGACCTCGGGCCGGATGATCGCCAACGGCAAGGTCTTCGGCCTGCTGGAACTAGCGGCCGGGTTCCATCCTGATCTGTCGGGCCGCGAGAACGTGTTCCTGAATGGCGCATTCCTGGGACGTTCGCATGCCGACATGGCGAAGCGCCTTGACGAGATCATCGCGTTCTCGGAACTCGAGCAGTTCATCGACCAACCGGTCAAGCACTACTCATCGGGCATGTACATGCGTCTCGGGTTTGCCGTTGCCCTCTCGGTTGAACCGGACATTCTTATCGTCGACGAGGTGCTTGCCGTCGGGGATGCTGCCTTCCGTCAGAAATGCCTTGCGGCACTGGCGACGGCGAAGGCGCAGGGACGCACGATCCTGTTCGTCACGCATGACCCGGGCGCGGTCCGCCGCTTCTGCGACGATGCGGTCTGGCTTGAACGGGGCAAGGTGCAGGCGGCTGGACCCGCCCTCGATGTGCTGCGGGCATACCTCGCAACGACAACGACGCACGGCGCCGGTGTTGTTCCGGAAGGGCCTCCCACCGATCCGTACGCAACGCCTCGCGGACCGATCGCGCTTACCGGCGTCGACCTCCTCGAAAAAGGGGAGGGCACGCAGACGCCATTCCGAGTGGCACGGACGGTCCGCGCCCCGGGCGATGCGTGGCGGATGCGACTGCGGTACTCTGTCAGCGAACCAGTTTCTGGGGTGTCGTTCGGTGTGGCGGTGCATCGCGACGGTGGTACGTACGTTCTCGGGGCCGGAACTAGTGGGGCAAGACATGACCTCCCGGTGGGCGATGGCGCAGTCATCGTGACGACGGAGGGCCTCCCGCTGGCACCCGGCCTCTACTCGGTTTCGGCAGGGCTCTGGTTGGATGGCGCGTCACCGGAAGTTGGCGACCCTCCCGATCACCGCCTGACGCGGGCGGCCAGTGTCGCCGTCGAGACGCCCAGGATCCTGACTGCCGGACTTCTTGCTCCGCGACTTGCCTGGGAGTGGCCGGAAGATGCGCGCATCCGGACTGGCCTGTCACAGCCCCACCCCATCGCCCCCGATGAAAATACGCTTCGCTTGGCTCCATCGTTGCCGACACCCGAACCGCGGATGGGACGGGGGTTTCATGGGCGGTTCCTTCCGGCACCATCCCGCCTGACGGTTGGCGGAGGGGAGGATGAATTCCTGGGGCCGGGATGGCACGCACCCGAAGATTGGCCGCCAGCGATCCGATGGACCGGCTGGATTGATGAAGACGGTGGGTCGTTGGGTAGTTCCGGTGATGCCGGCACCTTGTCCGTCGATCCCGCCGACGCCACCTATTCGCCTCTCGACGCGGGAGCGGTGGATGGTAGACGGCGATTGCCGGTCGGCACCGTGTTCCTGACGCAGGATGAGTGGGCAACCGCGCTGGGAGTGACCCTGTGCAGACCCCATGCGCGTGCCGATGATGCCGATCCGGTGATCGTGACGATCCGGGTGGACGGCGGACCGGTCGGACGACTGACCCTCGGCGCGGCGCTCCTCGAACCGTATACGTTCCCGATCGAACCGGTGGACACCCCGCGCGAGATCACGGTCACCATTGAGGTGGAGAGGCCGGTCCTGCTTGACCCCGCCGGGACCGACCGACGCATCCTTGGCGTTGCGGTGCGTGAGGTCTGGGTCGAATGACGACCACGGGCGAGACCGGTACGGTGACGCCGTTCGTGACGGTGGTTGTCCTGAACTGGAATGGGCTGCGCCTGCTTCCGCCCTGCCTCGAGGCGGTTGCGCAGACGGACTATCCGGCCGGCCAGTGGGAGACGGTCGTCGTTGACAATGCCTCGACTGACGGATCGGCCGAGTGGGTGGAGGCGAACCATCCGTGGGTCCGCGTGCGGCGCAATCCCGGAAACTGGGGGTTCGGCCGGGGCAACAACCCGGCGATGCGTGATGCACCGGGTCCATTTGTGGTGCTGCTGAACTCTGACACTCGAGTTCGCCCGGGTTGGTTGCGGGCCTTGGTGGACACCATGGCCGCCGAACCTCGCGCGGGCGCCGCGACCGCAAAATTGCTCTTTCCTGATGATGGCCCGAGGCGTGGACAGATCCAGAACGCGGGTGGGATGCTCCTGCCGGATGGCAGTGGACGTGACCGTGGGACCGTTGTGGACGCCGGACAGGTGTCGCACGAACCGGATGACGGTCGATATGACATCCGGGAAGAGGTCTTCTTCTTCTGCGGGGCCGCCGTGATGTTGCGGAAGTCGGCGCTTGAAGAGGTTGGCTACTTCGACGAACGCTATTTCATGTATTACGAAGACCTGGACCTGTCGTGGCGCCTGCGGATGCATGGGTGGAACGTGGTCTTCGCGCCTGATGCCGTGGTTCAGCACGAACATGCGGCAAGCAGTGGTGAGTGGTCGCCGCTCTTCACCTACAACGTGGAGCGCAACCGGCCCCTGATGCTGATGAAGCTGGCGCCGTGGCGCCTCGCGGTGACCGAGGCTGGCCGGTATGTTGCTGAACTGGGCTTGAATGTCGCCCGCGTTGCCTACTGGGCTATCCGTCACCGCCAACGCGGTCCCCTGCCCCTCCCCATCGCCCCTGATGAAAATGCGCTTCGCTTGGTCTTACGGACACGGATGCAGGCACGTGTGGTGTGGTCCTGGTTGCGTGACCTGCCCGGGGTGCTGCGGGATCGACGTGCCCTCAAGGCGTCCCGGCGGGTGCCTGATGGGGTGATCACTCAGTGGATGGGTGCGGTCCGGGCACCTGGATTGATGCCACGGCTGAACGATGTCGCACGTAGTCCGCATCCCCTCCCCGTCGCCCCTGATGTAAATACGCTTCGCTCAGTGTCGGGACGACGGGTGGGGATCTACAACCAGTTCCTCGCGACGATGGGTGGCGGTGAACGCCACATGGGAATGGCGGCGCAGGTCCTCGCGAAGGCGGGTTTTGAGGTGGAACTCATCACCCATGTGCCAGTCTCGATTGACCGCCTGAGTGCACGATTTGGTCTTGATCTTGCTGGGGTGACGGTCCGGACGACGCCGTTGCTTCCATTCGATCAGTTACGCGAGTTGACGGCGGAGTACGACCTGTTCGTCAATGCAAGTTTCATGTCGTGCCTTCCGACTGTGGCGCATCGGTCCATCCTGCTCGTCCTGTTTCCGTTTCCGCTGGATACGACTGCGTTTGGCCGGTTGAAGGCATGGGTTGGGGCACGCCTGCACCGGCAACTTCTCATCCCGCGCTATGGAACCGGTTTCTTCGGCCCACAGGAACTGGCTGGAAGCCGCTACCGGTTCACCGCGGGGCACGGACAAGTGGTTCTGGAGACCCCCTGGCCGGGGCGTGATCTCGATGCGCGGATCGTGCTTGGCAGCTTCCGTCCGGCGGGGGCAGCGCCAGTGAGGGTCACGATCACTGCGCGCGTGGCGCCCCTCGCTTCGCTCCCCATCGCCGCTGATGAAAATACACTTCGCTTGGCAGAACGACGGGCAGGAGAGACCCTCCTCGACCCCACCCCATCGCCCCTCTGGAGTGGCGACGTTGCGACGACTCCCGGCAACTACCAGACGATTGACGCACGCATCCCGGGCCACTTGATGGTCTCCGGATCGGTTGAGGTAACAATCTCTTCACCGGTGTACCGCCCATACGAGAACGGTGGCGATGCGTCTGACCCCGACGATTATCGTGAGCTTGGGGTGGCGGTCGCGCGGGTGATGGTTCGCCATCCGCGACACCATCTCTATGAACTCCTGTTCGAACGCCTGGTGCCGGAACTTTCGCGCAGGCTGCATGGCCTGCCTGATCCGCGGGCGATGGAATACCTGTCGACCTACGATGCGGTCCTCCCGATTTCACGGTTCACCGATACGTGGCTGGCGAAGTACTGGTCGGTGCGCGGGACAGACATCCTTTATCCGCCGGTCGATGTCGCGCAATTCACGCCACGGACGGCCCGGGATCGGATCATCCTAGGCGTTGGCCGGTTCTTCCAGGGAAGCCATAACAAGAAGCACGATGAGATGATCCGCACATTTGGTGAATTGGTGCGGGATGGCGTGCTACTGGGCTGGGAACTCCACCTCGTTGGTGGATCAATGCCGGAGGCGCGCCATCAGAAGTACCTCGCCAGATGCCGGGCACTAGCGGCAGGGTTGCCGGTTCATCTTCACGTTGACGCGCCGGCGGACATGCTTACCGACCTGTACGAACGTGCCACGGTCTTCTGGCACGCCACCGGGTTCGGTAACGATGAGAACCGGGATCCGATCCTGTTCGAACACTTCGGGATCACCACGGTGGAAGCGATGGCCTCCGGGTGCGTCCCAGTAGTGATCGGAAAGGGTGCCCAACCCGAGATCGTGGCGGATGGAATATCCGGGTTCACCTGGACGACACGAGACGCTTGGAAGGCGAGAACGGTCCAGGTTGCGAATGATCCGGCACTCGCCTCCCGACTTCGGGCGGGTGCCCTGACGCGAAGCCGGGACTTTGGCGAGGACGTCTTTGCCATGCAGTTGCAGCGGATCGTGGAACGCTTGGGCCTTGTCGTGGAGACCGGGTCAGTGGATGTGGGTGCGACGCCCACCCCGCCTGACGAAAATACGCTTGGCTTGGCCGACCCCTCCCCGGGTGCGACGGGAGAGGGGAGTGCCGGACGCTTGGCGAACGGGCGCGGGGAGTGAGGGGCGAAAACCCGCATGCGTGAGATGCGGTGGACATGGCAGGCCCCGTGGACTGCCCTGCTTGTTGCAGTCCTCTCCGGGTGGTTTGGGGGCAGTGTTGCGACTGGCCAACGCGGGATTGGCGCAAGTTTTGCGTGGCTTGTGCCAGCAATCATCGTCGGCGCTGGTGGCGGGTTCGCCGTTGTCGCCGCGAGTTGGCTTCGTCAGCGTCGCGACACACGCACGGATGGCTTGGTGACCGTATTTCCTGGTAGCGGTACCGCAATCGGGTCCCCACGCGCACCCCGCCCGATGTCACTGCGCTTCGCTTTTCCGTTCCTGGAAGTGGGTGCGCTTGCACTCTTGCTCGGTTCGCTTTGGGTCAGTGACGATCTCAACCATGCGTGGGCCACCTTGCCCCGCGTTCGGGGAGTGACCGCCTTACTTGCAGCCATCGCGGTGGTTTCACGACTGGCCATCGCGGCGGTGGAGAGTGCGACCCCCAGCCTGCACGCCTCCTCCGTTGCGACGGGAGAGGGGAGCGTGCGGCGATCCGGTTCTCCCGTGACGAGTGTCGGCGTGCTTCGCTGGAGGGGTAATGCCGGAGATCGGGCCACGGTGCCCCTTCTCGTCCTAGGCGGTGCCTTTACCTTCTTTTTGGCGACGGCGTCCGGCGAACTGGTGACACCTGACGAATGGACGGCTCACGGCGCGGCGGTCGGGCTGGTGGAACACGGGCGCCTAGCCGTCTTCGATGGCGAACCCTATCCGTTCACGGTTGTCGGAATCGTACGTCGGCCTGATCACCCCGGGGAAGAGGCGTCTGGCCTGATGTCGAAGTACCCGGTGCTTTCGTCGTTGGTGATAACTCCCTTTCAGGCCGTCGCGCGGTTGCTTGGGGCGCCTGGACCGCGCATCGCCGGGGAAGGGCCGCTGGCCCGCCGTGCACCAGACCTCGTGACACTCGGTTTTGGGCCATTCCTTGGCGCCTTGACCGTGATGGTGACCTATCTCATCGCTGGTTCACTCGGGTATCGCGGGGCTGCGTCGCTCTTGCCGGCAGTGGCGGTTGCCACGGCCTCATTGGTCTGGCCGTACTCGCGCACTCTTCTCAACATGGCGCTTCCCGCAGTCCTGACCGGGGCGGCCTTGGCGGTGATCGGGTACCTGCGTGGTGTCTCCGCCTCCCCGACGCCTCTGATTGCAAGACGCTTCGCCGCTGGGTTTGACCAGCGCAACAGTGAACCCGTTCCGCCCCCCACCGCCACTCCGCCCGATGTCTCTGCGCTTCGCGCTGGTTTCAGTGCCACTAGCGAAGCGCACATAAGTCAGGAGGGGTGGCGATGGGGGGGCGGAATGGCTGCCCTCGCCGGCGCCCTCCTAGGCCTCGCCGGGGCGGCACGGTACGAATATCTCGTCCTCGCCTTGCCACTGTGGGCGCTGCTCGCCTGGGTGGTGTTCCAACGTTCGGGACTGGCAGGCGGGGCATTCCTGGGAGGGCTTGCCGTGGTGGCTGGCAGCGCGACCGCCCTGCCACTCACGCTTGGATACAACCTGTTACGGACCGGGTACGCCCTGGATTTCGGCTATGGCGGAGAAGGCTTCCTCTCGTCGTTGCTGGCGAAGCCGTGGTACGGGTGGTTCGGGCTTCTGTTCAGTCCGGGATGTGGAGTCGCCGTGCACGCGCCAATGATGTTCGTTGGTCTTGCGGGGCTCGTCTGGCTCTGGGAGGACGCCCCGGATACGGCCGTTGCGGTTGCAGCCATGGTTGGACTTGCGTGCCTGTATTACGGAAGCCTCGAGACAACGTGGTGCGCCCAGACTACGTGGGGCCCGCGGTACTTGGTGGGGGTCGTACCGTTGGCGTATCTCCCCATCGCGGCGATTGTGAAGCGGATGGGGCGGGAGAAGCAAGGCGACGTTCATCCCCACCCCAACGCCCCGGATGAAAATGCGCTTCGCTTGGCCCACCCCAACGCCCCGGATGAAAATGCGCTTCGCTTTGGGGCAATGGGTTTAGCGAAGCATATAAATCAAGGGGGCGACGGGGTGGGGTGGCATGAGAGCGAAGCGAGGGGTAAGGAAGGAATGGGCGGGAACCCATTCGCGTGGCTCGCAATCGGGCTTCCGTGGGCTTTGAACTTCGTGGCAAATGCCTTGGCCATCGTGGTCGACTTCAGCCGGGGATGGCAGGACCATTGGTCACTGGGGGCGACCTACCTGGCGACGACGTGGGTGCCGTACTTCTCGGGAATCACGGCACATGTGCGACTGGCGCGCTTGTGGCTGCACGGTGGAGACGTCAGCCTTGACATCCACTGGTTGCGTGCATCCGATGGCACCCCTGCGGCTTCGGTGCCCTGATCATGGCCGGATTGCTCGTGGTGTCGGTGACTGCGTGGGCAGCGGCATGGCAGGTGGAACGCTTGGCCGACGAACGTGATGGCCCGGTCACGTGATCATGCCCGGGCCATCATTGCCAGCGAGTGTCCCCCCGGGGACTGGTCAGGCGAGGAATGGTTTGAGGCGGCTCAATGCCTCGTCGAGGACCGGCCGGGTCGTCGCGAAGTTCAGTCGCACGTGTCCCGCACCAGCCGGCGAGTAGCCGAGGCCATCGCTGAGACCAACCTTTGCGTGCTCAAGCAGGTAGTCACCCGGCTTCTCCTTGCCCCAGTCGTACGCACGCACGTCAAGCCACGCCAGATAGGTCCCTTGGGAAGGGTGATAGGCCACGCGCGGGGCGTGGTCGTGAAGGAATGCCGTCAGTTGGTCACGGTTCGCACGGAGGTCAGCAAGCGTTGCCTGGTGCCACGCATCGCCTTCAGGAGTGGTGATGGCGGCGAGCCAGGCGGCCTCGGAGAGGACGTTCGGGTAGCCGGAAACCAGACCATGCGTGATGGCGCGCACACGGCTGATCAGCGCCTCGTTGTGGCTGATCGTGATCCCGGTGCTCAGACCAGCGGTGTTGAAGGTCTTGGCCGGGCCGGTCAGCGTGATCGTGCGCATCGCCAGTTCGTTGGAGAGGCTGGCAAAAGGGATATACGGGCCGTCGAAGACGAGTTCATTGTGCAGTTCGTCGCTGACTAGCCAGAGGCGATGGCGCAGGACCACGTCGGCAAGTCGTTCGAGTTCCGCGCGACGCCACACCCGGCCGGTGGGATTGTGCGGGTTGCAGACCATCAGGACCTTGGTGGCCGGCGTGATGACGGACTCGAGGTGATCGAAGTCGATCTCGTACCCATTCGGGCCGGGGACGAGGGGATTGTCTTGGCGTTGGAGGCGTGCCGTTGAGATCGCATCGAGGAACGGACCGTAGAGAGGCGTCTGCACCACAATCGCGTCACCGGGTGACGCCAGGGCTCGCGCTGTGGCGTGAAGGCCCGGTACACATGACATGAAGATTGCGTTTCCCGCAAAAAGACCGTGGAGCCCGTGCCGGTCGCTCAGTCGCGCAACCAGGGCTTCCGCGAGGTGCTTGCCGCCATAGCCGGGGTACCCAATCCGGTTTTCGGTCATCCGACGCATGACTGCCTCGGCAATCACTTGGGCGTGAGGCATATCCATGTCCGCAACCCACATCGGGATCACGTCGCGTGGATAGTGGTTCCACTTCGTCGAAAACGTGTCGTAGGGGGTTTCCCACGGGGCAGAGTGTTCAGTAGTTGTCATTTGTTTTCAGGATACGGTTTTGACCGATCCCGGTTTTTGCAGGTCACTGATTCCGCGTGAGTTCCCCTGCCGACGGTGCAAGGTTGGGAGCCGAGCGTCACGGAGCTAGACACGGTGGAGTGGTGAGGGGCGGATGGCGATCAGGAACGCAGCGACCATGACACCGACACCGCTCACGATCAAGCCGAGGCGCGTGGAAGGCGGATTGAAGGTCATTTCGATCAGATGGTCTCCCGCCGGCACCGGTATCAGCCGACCGAATGGCACGTCGGGTGAACGGTTGCCCTGCTCCTTACCCCACGCTTCGCTCCCCAACCCCGCCTGATTCATAGACGCTTCGCTGTAAGCACTACGAGAGAAGCCGCCCGCACCTGGGGTTCCGTCTATCGAGACGCGCCATCCGGGATAGGCGCTGTCTGCGACGACAATCGTGGCATTGGCAGTAAGGGTGGCCGATACGACCAGATGTTCCGGATCGTCGGTTACCCAGTTTGCAGTTCCAGCGTCGGGCGGGACAACGCGTAGTCGCGACGCTGGCCAGGGCGAGTCGTCATCGGTTGCGGGCGGTCGGGCTGGACTGACGGCGATCATGCCCCACGCTGCGCTCCCCAACCCCACCTGATATATAGACGCTTCGCTTGCCCACGCTGCGCTCCCCAACCCCGCCTGATTTATAGACGCTTCGCTTGCCCACGCTTCCCGAACCCACATCTCCTGGTTCGCCGGAGGATGCATGGCGAGGTGCGTCAGGTGGACGCGCACCCCCGGGATGGTCGACCGCAGCGTGGCACTCGCGATGCCTCCCGGGAGTGAGACCGGGATCGTGGCTCGGTATTCGTAGGTGTCAAACCGTCCGCCGACGGCACTGACCATGCGGGTGACCAGTGCAACCGGCGCTTGACCGTGCTTCACGACCGAACGGACGTCGGGGCGGTCCCAAGCCCATTCGGCGGTTTCGATACCTGCACGGAGTGGGTAGGTCGCCATTGTGCCGTCCGGTCCGGTCAGGCGGATTTCAGCAGCGGTCTGTCCCTGTGCAACTCCGGTGCCTTCCCCAAGAAACGTGATCGCCTCGAGCTGGCCAGTGAGTACCGGGTTGCCGGTCGCGGTCCAGATTGGCACTTCCGAACAACAATCTGCGGTGGCCTGCCCGAGGTCCACGGTGGTCACCCGCCAATCGCGTGTCGCTTGCAGCGGATTGCTCGATGGGGCGTTGTGCTGATACCCCGCGCCCGCCTCGCCTGATGTAGATGTGGTCAGGGATGCCCGCGGACCGGATGCGCTTCGTTCCTCGCTCATGACGATTGCGCGGACGGCAAGGGGGATCAGGCCTGCAGGGTCGAACCGGTTGGCCCATAGCCAGTGGTCGTCGTCGTTGCCAACCTTTGCGAAGGCAGTCGCGGCAGTACGCAGGATGAGCGGGTTGTAACCCTGTGCGTCACGTGTAGTTGTAAGGAGCCCGAGGTTCGGTGGCAGTTGACCGGTTCGTGCGGAGTCCGGAAAGTCACCGAGGAAGTGGCGGGGAAGGTCATCGTCGTGCCAGACCAGTCCGAGATACCGGTCGTGTCCGATTCGCGGTGAAAGTGTTCGTGCAGTCGCGTAGGCCGGTGCGTACCACGCGTCAGGGTTGAATGACACAGTCTGGGTCATCAGTCGGAGCGATCCGAGATCGGCGATCACTGCAATCGCCAAGAGAACCGCGGCCCGTGGGAGTTGTCGGCGCTGGTTCCAAGTCAGGATCGCCAGGACGACCAGCCCGAACCCGAACGCATGGACCTCCTGACCGACGGAGAGGAAGGGTGTCCCGGTGATGCGCCAGAGGTTCGTGAGGAGGCGACGGAAGTCGTCGTACCCCTCCGAATGCCAGAACTGGAGAATCATCATGACTGGAAGGACTGCCAGAAGTCCGCAGGTGGCAGCGAAGCGTGTGTAAATCAGGGGAGGTAGAGAGGGCTGGTCTCGCCCTGCGCTGGGTGGCTGGTCCAGGGCGTCGACCACTGATGCAGCGAGTACCGAAAGCGCGAAAGCGCCGATGATTCCGAGGCGTGCCGGCAGATACAGGATGCGAAATCCCGGAAGCCAGGTGTAGAGAAGCCCGAAGAGTGGGGTTCGCGTACCCCATGACAGAAGGATGGAGACCACGGCCAAGCCACCCCAGATGATCAACCGGTCGCGGTGGCTCGTTCGCCAGAGGATGGCCGGTGCAATCATGGCGAGACAGAGGGCGACTATCCCGACTGAGACCTGTCCACCTTCGACGGCGCCCACCCCAGATGAGGGGCGAAGCCACGACAGGAGGGTCAGGTATCCGTCAGTTGCGAGGCGTTCCAGGGGCCTTGTGGAGACGTAGGTGGTCTCCGCGACGAACTCGGCGCCGGGTACCAGGACGACGGCAGACATGGCGGTGGCAAGCAACCCTGTGGCGGCGAAACCGGGGATGACGCGGCGCAGGCGGTGCGTCAATCGGTCATTGGCGCGTCCATGACCGAGCAGCACCGCACCACCAATGGTCAACCAAGACAGGTAGGCACCGGCTGGCCACCCGCTGGCGAGTTGGAGTGCCGTGGATGTCGCGAGAAGGCCGATCAGGCGGGCTGATGGTCTGGACAGGGTCGCCAGTTGCAGGCCGGCGAAGACAACCCACGGCATCCAGGCGAGGCTTGTAAGTACGACCGGCATCCCGGCGAGGCCGGGCAACCAAGGTGTCAGGGTGAATGTGGCTGTGCCTGCCATCGCGGCTACCGGGCCGACGCGGACGCCATGCCGAAGGCAGAACCACGTGCCGGCAATGGCGATGGCAAGGTGTGACCAGATCGAGATCCGGACGGCGCTCCAGAGATTGAGGCCTGCAAGGAGTGGCCAGTTCGGGACGTACCAGGCACCGGTGCCGGGATCGGCCGCGAATGGCATCCCGCCGCCCTGCCATGGGTTCCAGAGGGGGATGTGCCATTGCGACAGGCCTCGGGCAATGTGCGCGGCGTTCGGCACGTATTGAAGCATCAGGTCAAGGTTCTGGGGAAGCCGATCTGGCCCGGCGACTTCCCAGAGGTACCACGCGGCGAGAACGACGAGTGGGATCCAGGCGAGACCCGGTTTTCCCCACCCCAGCGCCCCCTGATGTATCGACGCTACGCTGCTGGGGGTGTGTGGGCGGGCAGGGATGCCCGCGGACCGGACGTTGGTCACCCCTGCACCTGCAGCCAGTCGAAGATCATCAGGATCCCGGCCAGTACCCCGACGGTGGTCAGGCGGGAGCGACGGACCACCCCCCTCGCTTCGCTCCCGGCCGCCCCTTGATGTATGTCCGCATCGCTAAGTGCCGTTAGCAACTGGTTCGTGCAAGTGAGGAGCATCACTTGGAGGCCCATGAGGACGATGCCCGATACGACAATCACGCCGGTGTGTGATGCATGGGCCGTCCAGATCATGCTCGGCCAGAAGTCAAGTCCGAGACCGTATTCAGGGTGCGGTGGGACCGGCGCACTGATGCCGAACCATGACCACGGCGGGCGCAGGAGGACACCCTGGGTGAAGTCCGGGCGTGATGGAACCACAAGGTGGAACACGTCGGCGCCGAGTAGCCAGATGTTTCCCAGGATGGGACTGAACGGCGGGGCATACAGCATTGCGGTGTCGAGCAGGTCGTCTTCGGGGACTTCCACGTGGATGGTGGGGTGTTCACGGTCGCCGACGTGGCGGAGTTCGTATCCCTTGACGTACGGAGGCAGTTTCGCCTGATCGATGTTGAAACTTCGGAACCCAAAGAAGGCATATCCATCGCGCCCGTAGGTGCCGGGCCATTCGCCCCGGGTATGCCGATCAAGGCGGACCTCCCGCGAGGACCCGGCGATGCCTGGAGTGATGGGATCAAAGGCCATCGCCGAGACGACCGCGGTGTCTGGTCCGGTCTGCCGGACTGCCACGGTGACCGGGTTGGCCGGGTCGATGCGTATGACCGCGCGGACCCAGACACCTTCGTCAAGTCCCTTGTCGAGTTCAATCCGGCGCGTGTCGATCGCGTCGGTGATCGTCATCGTTTCCGTCCGACCCTGTCGATCCCAGTCGATGACATATAGGCTCAGATTGACATCGCGGAGGATCGGCGCCTCGCTCTCGGGCGCGGTGATGGTCACCGAGGCATCGGGAAGGCCCCAGAGGTAGCCAAGGCTGCGCGACCGGCCGGTTTCCGCATCCGGGTCGCGGAGTGCCAGGACGAGCCGGTCGCCTTCCCGCGCATCCCAGTAGTCCTGGCCTCCATACGGTGCGCCGAACTGCGTCATGGTGGGCACGACATGGCGGCGGACCATCGCCGGATATTGCTCCGGATGCTTGGCGATGGCGATCACCTGGATCGCGACAGACACGGTGGCGAGCGCGCTCAGGATCACGCGCCCGACACGACGTGTGATGAGGATGTCAATGACCGGTGCGGTGGCGAGTGTCAACCACGGGACGGTCATGAGCAGGTAGCGGGGGCCCCACGATCCGCCGTGCCAGACGAGTTTCATGCTGTAGAGCAGTATGGTGACGATCGGAAACACCACCGTCAGTGCGGAACCTGAGAAACGATGGCGCCTGACCCAGAGTACCGACCCGGGAATTGCGAGCAGGATCCACGGGGCGTAGAGGAAGAGGCTTTTCCCCGAACTGAAGACTAGGCCCCGGAAGCCAATCCAGAATGGCAGGGACAGCCAGTCACTGGTGAGG
>BJHB01000029.1:0-14700 GCA_014191415.1 Chloroflexota bacterium | reverse complement strand
GACGAGGAACCGAGCCGCTGCGATCCAAGCGGCGCAACAGGTCATTGGTGTCCGGCCACTGGACGAATCCTGGGAACAGCTGACCGGATTGATCGACTACTACCTGCGTCCGGTGTGGGCCGGCCAGGAACGGGCGTCGTATGCAACCAGGGATCTTGCACGGGCCCTCGACGCGGTCCTCGGTGGGATTGGACAGGGTGGCCCGGCAATCGGCAATGCGCCTGAGCCACCCCTGCCACGTCCCAGCTGATTTGGCTTGCGGGTCGCTTGGGTAGCCCGTCTGGATTGGTCTAGGCGTGGCCCACTTCGTGGCCCATATCTTTCGATTCGATGGTCGCCACGGGTGCGGCGGATGCCACGCCAAGCCGGCCCTCGATGGCGTCGCAGTAACCCGGGTCACGTTCGATCATCAGCCATCGCCGTCCGAGCCGTTGGGCAGCAAGTCC
The DNA here is from genome assembly GCA_014191415.1 of Chloroflexota bacterium. Taxonomy (GTDB): domain Bacteria; phylum Chloroflexota; class UBA11872; order UBA12225; family UBA12225; genus UBA12225. Next base: position 14,254 of record BJHB01000029.1, on the reverse strand, counting down.
GGTCGTACCGGTGCCGGCGAACGGATCGAGCACCAGGTCACCCGGTCGGCTCGTCGCCAAGACGATGCGCTCAAGCAGTGATGCCGGCTTCTGGGTACTGTGGATCTTTCGGCCCGATTCATCCCGCAGCCGTTCGCGACCGCCGCAGATTGGCATGTACCAGTCCGATCGCATCTGCTTGCCCCCGTTCAACTCCTTCATCGCCCGGTAGTTGAAGGTGGTTCGCGTCGAGGTCTCACTCTTCTTGGCCCAGATCATGGTTTCGTGCGCGTTCGTGAAGCGCACACCACGGAAGTGGGGCATCGGGTTCGCCTTGATCCACACCACGTCGTTCAGCAGCCAGAACCCTGCATCTTGCAGGCGTGTCCCGACGCGGAAAATATTGTGGTACGACCCAATCACCCACAGGCTTCCCTGTGGTGAAAGGATCCGACGGCACTCCTGAACCCATTTTTCGGTGAAGCGGTCGTATTCCTCGAAACTGGCGAAAGCGTCCCACGCATCGAAGACCCCATCGACCGCGGTCTCGTTGGGGCGACGCAAGTCGGTTGCCCGCAACTGGAGGTTGTATGGCGGGTCAGCAAAGATCAGATCAATCGAGTTTGACGGAATGTGACGGAGTGCTTCGAGGCAGTCTCCGTTCACGAGGATGTTCGGTTGGGAACGGTCGGCGGCCGGGTCCGTTGCGGATAGCACCTGGCGCGCTATGTACGAAGGGGTGTCCAGGCGTAACCATGGCACAGGTGGCGTCACGACGGAAAGCGTGTCGGTGCCGACAGGTTTCAGCGATGGTGACGAGGGCTTCCGGGTTGTTGGGGTGGCCTTTTGTTTCCCGGTCACGATGCGGAGCGCGCGGGCACCCCTTGGTGCCGTGATCGCTGCACCAGCATCACCGGGGAGCGGGATCGATGCTGGCACAATTCGCAACGCCTGCGGACTTGCCATCACTGGTGCGGGTGGCGTCTCGATGCCCGGTGGCCCGCTGGCGGCTCCCGTCTGGTCTGCCGTCAAGTGGGACGTGAGTGGGGGCTTGTTGTCAGGATCGGGTTGTCGTCGCCTGGCTGCCCGTCCCATCGTGCCGATCTCCCCGGACCAACCCGATGCCCCGAACGCGGCTGGTGGGTTCGTGATCCCCGGGTCCACGCTTGCGTGGCCCCGGATGCAACAAGAACGCCCGGCGAATCTGCCCGACTCACGCCGCGTGTGGCCGCGTTGCCGCATCCCGCCGCCGCGCGGTCAGAGTGATTTGTGTCGGGCCTGTTTGGCACCTCGCGTGTCCGCGGACACGTGGCAATGTCCGGTTCAGCGAACGTCGATGCGTCGCAGGACCCAGGCAGTGACGGCAAGAGACCCGGCGAGCACCAGTCCGATGCCGGCGCCGGTCACTGGTTCAAGCCAACCCGGAGCGTTCTCATCGGGACCGGGTTCGGGGCGCATGACAATGCTTCGCGTCGATGATGATGGCGCCAAAGAACCGGAAGCCGTACTGCCGACGGTGAAGGCCGACGATGCCGCCATTCGACCGAACTCGCCGGGCAGGTAAATGGTCAGCCAACGGCGTCCGGCTTCGCGTGGTGTGAAGGTGACCTCGTAGACCCCGGGCGCGCCTGCCGCCTGCATCACGCCCTCGGCAATGTCTCCTGCCCGCGGGCTCTCATATGGGACCGCGGGGGAACGGCCAACCGTCTGCAGCACCGTGGCATCGGTAAACATCACCCGCATCGTCATCGGTTCACCCACAACTGGGGACGCCGGACGCAGTGTGAGCTGGCCCACGACAGGCGCATCGGCCAGGCTGTTTGCTTCGGTGCCCCAGAAGGGGCGAGGCGCACCGTTGTTCCGCACGGCCGGGGCGATCGCGGTCCCGGCGAGGCCAATCGAGGCAGCTGCGAGGATGAACTCGGGCCACCTTGAACGGGAAACCTTCGCGCCGTCCGGAATGCCACCAAGTGCCGGTTGTCCACCGATTTTCGAACCGACAAGCCAGCCGGCGACCGCCCCGATGGCTCCGGACGCAAGGGTTGGGACGATGGCGCGCGTCAGGACGGAAACTGACCAGACACTTCCGGCAAGGGCTGTGGTGTAGGGCCACTGCACGAGCATCAGCGTAGCCGCGTAAAGCGCGCCGGCACCGGCAACTGTCCCCACGGGCCCAATGGTGCGTCTGTGGCCGGTTGCGCCAAGGATCAGCACCGTGTCAATCACTGGTGAAGCAAGTAGTACAAGCGGCACCTGAGGCCGAGGCATGGATAAACCAAGCTGAATCCAGTCAAGCAAGACGTGGAGGATGGTGAAGGTCGCAGCCGTCAGCGTTGCTCCACCGACGCGCCGTCCCGCTCTGGCCGTGAGGACCAGGCCGAACGCCGTCAGGGCGGCAAGCAGCGGCGGGTGGTACACAACCGACGACCACGCGACGTCGAAGTCATACTCGCCGAGGGATGCGCCTCCCACGGCCGTGAACAGGCCGCCGGAAAAGAACAGTGCCGTGGTGGCAGGGGTCCAACCGGTCGAAAACGCGTGCCACGACGCCCCGCCCGCGGCCCGGCTGACAACTTGTGCGATTCCCACCATGGCACTGAACGATGCCAGGGTCACACCTCCGATGAGGAGGAGGTGCGGCGGGCTCCATATGGTCACATCGAGACCGTAAACGCGATGCCAGAAGTCATCCAGCGGCGCCGACGCGAGCGACATTGCAGACCCGGCAATCCCGATCAATGAACTGGCGGTCGGCAACCTCCCGGACTGCCACGCGCTGGATACGCCGTGCAACGCTGTTCCGAAGATGAGCAGGATCCCGGCGTACAGGACCAGATGGGGTGGGCTCCAGAACGTTTCGCGCCCGGCCACGATATGCCAGGAGACGTCCCAAGTGCCCCCGATCAGGAACAGCAGGACGCCACCAAGCATCACCATTTCCGAGGAAAGGTGTCGGGTTGCCGGAAGTCGCAACCGGCCATCTGCGGTGAATGCAGGTCCATCAACCCTTCCAGGTTCCGGCGTGTTGTCCGGAGTTGCGCCTTTTCTGGCTTGACGGCGCGTCCGACGGGTGGGCGGGCCATTGGTTTCTATCTTGACCGTTGCGGGCATCTACTGAACTCCGTGGATCACCGTGGCGGGTTGTCGTCTTCCGGGAATGTCGTCACGGTTTCGGTGAGGTCGGCGCTGGTGGTCATGGCGCGCATGCGCGAAACGACCGCTGTGTGCAAAGGCGCGGGCACGGGATCGAGACCAATGAGATCCGAGAGCCAGAGCCCGTCACAGGCCAGACGGACTATCGTTGCATCAACCGGATCGATGCCATCGCTTTCGAGATTCTGCTGCCACCGGCGGTATGCCTCCCTAACCGGTTCCAGCAAGGCCGGGTTGTTGGCGACTGCGGCGGCGATGCCCGTACTCGTCAGGGCCGGTCCATGTCCGTCAGATGCCTTGGAGGCATGCGTTTCGGACGCGGGAGCCGATGTGCTGATCGCCGCATCGAGATAGGCGCGCGTCCAGGCACCGGGCTTGCCGGGCACAGTGAAGGTCTCCACCTCGGCGTCGAATTGGGCGACAAGCGTTTCCACAAGCCCGCGGATGAGGTCATCCTTTGAGGAGAAGTGGTAGAGCAAGCCACCCTTGCTCAAGCGTGCCTCGGAGGCCACGGCATCGAGGGTCAGCCGCCGCGCACCTTCGCGCGAAATCAGTTGCGCGGCTGCCGCAAGAATGGAACCGCGGGCGTTGATGCTCATCCGATGCGCCTACTGTACCAACCGGACGGTACACCACCCAAGCCTAGGCAGGCGTGCCGCGCGTTGGGGATTGGGATACTCAGGGTGCGGGGTATGATGGAACGGTCATGAACGTGTTCACCATCGTGATGTTGGCGGGGATGGCATTGTGGTGGGTTCCACCTTTGCGCCGTCTTGTCGTTGAACGGACGAACCGCACGGTGAAGGTCCTGCTCGTGCTGCTTCCCGTCATGTACGCAGCGAACCTCTCCTATTCATTCTTCTGGGGACAGCGAGACGAGTCGACCACCGTCGGCTTTACGGTCCTTGCCCTGCTGATCGTCTGGGGTGGCCTGATTGCGGTCGGCAACTGGATGGAACGGCGCAATGCCGCACCACCCTTGGCGCCATCCCTGGGGTCCATGACCCGGTTTCCTGGCATGCCAAGGCAGATGGGCGAACTAGGGCGAGCAACCGTGGCGAAGGCCGCGCGTGATGCTGCCGTGACCGATGCCGCAACCAGGGCTGCTGACGTAGCGGTGAACGTCGGGATACCGGCAGCAATCCGGATGGTGGGGATGGTGTCGCCAATTGCCGGTCGGATTGCCCAGGCAGTTGCCCCATCCGCAATCCGCGCCGCGCAGGCGGCCACGCCAGGCATGGTCCGCGCGGCGCAGGCCGCGGCTCCCGGAATGATCAAAGCTGCCCAAGGTGTTGCACCCGGGGCGGCTGATTCCGTGTCAGGTGCGGTTCGAGCAGTCCGCAACGTTGACACCGGATCTGTGGCAATGGCTGCGGGACGGGCGAGTGGGCGTCTGTTCGCCCGGGCACGCCGAAGCATCAACGCGGTCACCAATCCGCCCGCGTAACGCACGCGCCGGAGTAGCGTCCGCTCACCGTCCCTGTTGTGATAGGTGCTCACGATTGCCGCCAACCTGGCATTCAATTGTGTATTGGCATGTGCTATCGTTTCGCCAATGCGAACACACGTTCTAGGTGCGATGGCTATCGACGACGTTCAGGCGAACCGTGAAGTCAGTGCCTCGATGGCTCCGGGACCGGGTAAGTGCCCGAGATGACTGTGCGCGTCGTCGTTACCGCGGACAACCATCTCAATCGCTACGTGGCGCGCATGCCGGCGGCGCGTCTCGACGAACGACGCACCCGCCTTCGGCAGGCGTTCAGGCAGGTTGTCGACGGTGCGGTTACTGAACGCGCGGATCTCGTCGTCCTTGCAGGGGACACGTTTGATGCGCTTGACCCGCGCAACCTCGAGCGCGCGGCATTCGCCAACTTTCTCGCCCAATTGCGAGATGCTGGTATCGCTGTTGTTGCCGTCGGCGGCAACCACGATTCACCTCGCCAGACAACCGATCACGGTGGGTACGCGCCGTTTGACGAATTTGCCGAGGCAGGACTTCTCCACTATCTCGGCAAACCGGGCGGACCGGGTGAACTGGAACATGTCGTGCTCAACCTCGGTGGGCAACGCATCCTGGTTGCCGGGGCCTCATGGTCGGCGGTCAGTATCGATGGCGGTGATCCCCTCGCTGCCGCGAACCTCCCTTCGCTCGTCGATGGTGCACCCGATTGGACAGTCGTCGTCACGCACGCGTCGATTGAGGGACACTCGTTTCCCGGAAGTTTCGAGCCTGTTGTCAAGCGCGACACCATCGCCGCGCTTGGTGCGGATGTCTTCATCGCCGGTCACGTCCATCATTCGTTCACGACAACAATTGCGACTGTGGGTGGACGTCCATGTCAGGTTCTCGTTCCCGGTGCTACCGAGTGGATGACCTTCGGCGAAATGAGTGGCAATCCGGGTTTCTGGGTCATGGAACTCCGGGCTGATGGCACCAGGAGCCTTCAACGGAAGCCAATCACCCCGCAGGCGCGCGTCACCCTTGAGGTGACTGGGGTCGAACTCCAACCGGTCGGTCTCGGTGGTTTGCGCCCTGATGTCGAGACCCCTACCGAAGTTCTCCTGAAGCGCATCGCATCTCGGGAGAACCCTGACGCCCTTGCCACGATGCGGATCCATGGCCCAGTCGCCCGGGAGGTCTACGAGGGACTCAACCTATCGGCCGTGCACGAGGCCGGCGTCAAGGGGTTCTTCACCTTCGATCTCGATGCGTCTGGGCTCATGCCCGAGGGCATTGCCGTAACTGGCGTGTCACTTGAACGGCGGTCACAGGCAGAGGAGATCGCCGCCACGGTCGACACGATGCGTGGCCAGGCAACTGAAGCCGAGCGCGAGTTTCTCGAACGCGCGTTCGATCTCATCGCACCCTATTTCGTCGGTGGCAGTGATCGTGCCTTCACGAGCGACCAAGGTGACGCATCGGCGGCGCCTCGTCCTGTTGACGAGGGGGTGCAGGCATGATCACCTTGGAGCGGTTGACCGTCGTCCGGTACAAGCGGCTCCGAAAGGTCGACATTGTCTTTCCTGATCGGGCAAGCATCCTGATCGAGGGAAACAACGAGGCGGGCAAGTCCACGTTCTTCGAGGCTATCCACTTCGGGCTGTTTGGTGAGCACCTCGGTGGTTGCACGCACGCGGAGGCAATCCCCCACGATGCCGATTTTGCCCAGGTATCTGTCGTCGTCCGGATAGACCTCGGGGATGGCCGACCAGATACGCTGCGGGTGGAGCGCGAAATCAGGAGTGTTGGTCGTCGGATCGTCCCCCAGGCATCTGTCTACGTCCTGCGTGGCAATGGAGAGGGTGAACGCGTCACGTCGGTTTCCCCTGTCAATCGGCGCATCATCATGGAACTTGGGGGCCTCACGTCCGAGGCCCTGTTGAACTCGTGCTTTGTGCCCCAGAAGCAACTTGGAAGCCTCGAGGTCCAGGATCGGCGCCAACGCGAGGCATCGGTTGCATCGCTTCTGAACCTTGACCGGTTGACCAAGGTTTCACAGTTGCTTCGCCCCGACCGCACGCACGATGCTGATCTCAAGGTGCATGAGTCGCGCCTGAAACTCGCTCGTGCCTCGGCCAATCTGGCACGACTCGCCCGAGATTTCGAGATCCACACCGCGAAACGCCGTCTTGCCTGCTTGAGAGACCATGCCTTACGCCTTCGCGAAGCACAATCAGATCTTGACGCTTCGCGGCGCAACGTTGCCGAGGCGAACGATCTCGCCGAAACCGCGGCTAGGAGGCTGCTGGCAATCCGATCGCTCGACGAGGCGATAACGGCGTGGCGGGCGCTGCGTGATGCACATGTGGCGGCTGACAGGGAGGCTCGCAATCTTGACGTGGAGTCCAAGCGTCTCGATGACGCAATCGCGGCCGAGACCGCGCTCCCGTCACTTCGGGAAGTTCGAGATGGCCTGGTTGCCATTCAAGACCAACTCCGGACGGTTTCAACATGGGCCATCAATCGCCCGGGGATTGTGAACGACCTCGCGCGTGCCGCTGCGCGCCGCGATGCGCGTATCCGATTGCAGCGCATCCTGCACGAGATCCTGCGAGAAGAGACCGATGCAACGGAACGCCTCCATGAACTGCAGGACGAGGTCAGGGCCCTCGAACCGAGAATTCTGGCGCACGCGAATGCCAAACGCCGCGCCGATCAACTGACCACGCTCCTCCGGCGTCTCCACGAGGTCGAGACCCGTCGTCGTGCGGCAACGGAGGCGCAAGATCGCGTGGACGATCATGCACGGATTGAACACGGCATCGCCGACCTGCGGGCCAAGTACGCGTCTGTTCAGGACGAGGTCCGGCGCCTTGGTGCGATTCGCGACGCAGTTGTGGAGCGTCAACGAATGCACGATGTGCGCACTGCCCTTGGCGACGCCTTGCAAGCGGTCATTTCCTTGCGTGAGGCCGAGCGCCGCGTCAACCAGTTGAAAGGCCTCGTCCTTGGCGTGCTCGACAATCCTGAAGGGGTGGTGCTCTCGTCAGGAATCGCCCTGCGTCTTGCGGTGGCACACGAACGAGTTGGTGCCCAGGTGGTCTCCCTGCACTTAGAGACCGGTCACGCGCGGGTGACCGAAATACGCGACGCATCCGAAGCCGAGATTGAGCAGCTCCGCGAACATTCGGTACCCGTTCTCGCGCCACCCGACGTGGATCACTTCCGGGAGGTCGCCGAAACTGCCAAGCACGCACTTGCCGAACGAGGTGAACCGCTACCGTCTTCGCCTCGCGCCGCGGAGGTTCGTCTGCGGGAACTCGACGAACTCCTCACCTCGCCCGTTCCCGAGTTCGATGCAACCCGACTGGAGGACGCGAAGTCCCGTCTGGCCGGCATTGAGGGTGAGGGAAAGGCGCTACGGGCGGAGTTGGTCCGATTGGGTCAACTGCCCGGGCTCATGCGCATCGCGCGTGGTGCTTCGTCAAGTCTGGATGAATCCATTGCCCGGTGCCAAACCGAGGCCACCGCACTTGGCATTGAGTTGGGGACGGACTATTCCGACGCCGTCGAGTTAATTGAGGATGCGCACAGGACTGCTGACGAGGCGTCCGACCGGCTTGCACGCGAGGCTGGTGGACACCAGTTGCTTGAACGGCAGGTTTTGGACCAGGAGAACAACCTCGCGGGCATAGTACGCCGTCGGGATGGGGTTCGTGACGACCTCTCGCTTGACGATGACGAAAGCCTTGTGGCTTCGATCTTCGAAGGTGAGGCACGAATCGCGTCCGGCGATGGCACCGTGCGCGAGACGCTTCGGCGTGTAATCGACCAATGGCGCACCGTTCGCGGGATTGTCGTTGACCAAACGATGAGTGACGCCATCGGTCGCGACGTTGTCGACGCCGAGGTGCGGGGACTGCGGGCCGTCGTCTCGTCCGGAGGGAGTGGCGCATGGAGTGCCTGTGAACCCTTGGCCGTCGTCGTCCACCGGATTGTTGGTGATGCCGAACGCGTGGTGACCCGGTTCGAGGGGCGCGCGAACGAGTTCGTTCGTGCATCTGGTTCGGCTGACCAGGCACGAGTCCGTCACGCAACTGCCGAACGAGAACAGGATGAGGCTTGGGACCGGTTAGACGCATGCATCGATGCTTCGAACGCGACGTGTGCACCGTTCGGCATTCCACGCGTGGAGAGCCTGGTGCGCACAGAACCACTGTCCACACCGGATGTGTCGCTCTTGAACACGTTCAACTCAACCATCGAAAAGATTGATCGCGATGGATCGGAACGCATGCGTGAAGAAGCAAATCGTCGTCTCGGCGCCGCGGTGGATCGTCAGGACGAGGTGCGTCGGCGATGCCTGGATGAGTACGCGGGCGCGGTTGCCGAAGCGTCAGCATTCAATCGCCCGATAAGTTCGGCCGATGCGTCTGCGGACGCCGGTGACCTTGCCGAGATCATTGAGAACGCGTTTCCCGAACTTGCGGACCCCGCGTTGCCCGATCGGGTCACCCTTGACGGTGCCATCCGTGATCTCGTTGGACGGACCTACGCTGCGGAGGTGTCGCGGGACGAGGCATACGTGACCTTGGGACACGAGGATCCCATCTCCGTTGAGAGTGCTGAGGCTTCTCTGAGGGTGGCACGGATTGACCTTGAGGCCAGGCACCGCGCAACCAAGATCCTCGAGACGACCCGGACGCGGATGATCGAGGCCATCCTGCCGGATACCCAGAACCAGATGGCTGTGGTGCTTCCGCGGTTGACCGCCAACCGCTATCGGTTCCCGCGGCTTGACAGCGATTTCAGGCTTCAGGTCTGGGATGAACGAAAGAACGGGTTTGTCCGCCGGTCACTCTTCTCCGGAGGCACCCAAGACCAGTTCTCGCTTTCCCTGCGTTTGGGATTTGCCATCGCAGCCCTGCCGAGGGAAATCGGCGCCGTTCCGGGCTTCCTGTTCCTTGATGAGCCACTCTCGAGTTTTGACCGTGATCGGACTCTGGCGCTCGTCGATTTGCTTCGCGGTCCTGATGGGCCGATTGCCAGCCACTTCAGGCAAGTCTTCCTGATCTCCCACTCTCAGGCTTTCGACCCGCAGCTGTTTACCCATCAGATCCTTCTCGAGGACGGGGAGGTCGTACGGAGCTCCCTGCCCACCTTCCCGCCGGGGTCGGATCGCCAACGCGTCGTTCCTTGAGGCCGGCGGACCATCACCGGCTAAAATCCGTGTCGATGGGGTTGCGTGCAGTTCAATCCGGCGCGTCGCCTACACGCGGTTCGGCGGGTGATCAGGGATGGCATCCGCTTGCCACCAACGGCGATGTGCAGGTTGCACTTTCGACCGGTTCGGCGTACACCCACGGTCTGTCGCGCATCTTCGAGATGGCTGGTCTGGCGGGCTATCACGGGGTCGAGGTCATCGTCGATGAACGGTGGGATACCCGGCAAGCGCGCTACCTCCGCCGACTGACGTCTGAGACGGGGATGCCTGTCCTGAGTGTTCACGGACCATTCCCGAAGGCGCGCATAGCTGGATGGCCATCTGATGAGATCGGGCGGGTCAAGCAGGCGGTCCGCCTCTGCGAGGATGTTGGGGCACGGACGCTCAACGTCCACGTTCCTGAACGCTTCAGGGTTGCAACCGTTCAGGGGTTCGGACGTCAGATCTTTGTGCCTTTGCCCGGTGCTTCGGCATCCATGCGACGATTTTCCTCATGGTTGACTGACGGAGGACTTGACCTGCTGCAAGTTTCTACTCCGGTTGCCGTTGTCGTGGAAAACATGCCGTTGCGAACCCTACTCGGGCGCAGGTTCGACATGCACGTCTTGAATGATTGGGCTTCACTTGGAGGGTTCTCACGGGTCTGTCTCGACACCACCCATGCCGGCACGACTGGTGACGATCTGCTGGAAGTCGCGTCCCGACTGGGCGGCCGGATTGCGCACGTCCACCTCTCCGACTTCGACGGGCGGAACCAACACCTGCCGCCGGGACGCGGGAACCTGCCGCTCGAACCATTTGTGCGGTGGCTTGGCCGACGGCAATACCGGGGCGTCCTCGTTGTGGAACTGACCCCGCATGCGTTGCCCGCCCAGGATGATGCACGTTTGGTTGCCGAGTTCACCAAGGCGCGGGAGTTCTGCGTAACCAATTACCGCGCCGGGGCGATGGTCGATGCCGGTTCCACCATTGCCCAGGCGGGGACGAGCGGATGACCAGCACGCCTTCGGGTAGACAAGGAACTGCGATCTCCGAGGCCCTCGTTGGCAAGCTTGCCTGCGTTGCGTGCGGTTCACCTGTCAGCCTTCCCGCTGACGGGGCTTCTGTCTCGCCCCAGGTTGTGCTGGTCTGTCGCTCTTGTTCGGCGCGCTATCCGGTGATAGACGGCATTCCGGTCCTGCTTCCGGGTGAAACCTCCGACTGGGCGCGCCTGCAACGCGACCTCTACGACGCAGTCGCGCCCCATTACGACGGAACGATCCCGGTGCATGTCAACCGGCACTATCGGGACAAGCGTGTTGGTGTGGTGCGGCGTCTCGCTCCCTATCGTGGTGAGGTACTCGATGTGGGGTGCGGTACCGGCGCCTTCGCTGGTGCGCTTCGCACACTTGGGTACGAGACCTATGGCGTGGATGCCTCCCTTGGGATGTTGACTGAGGCGTCCCGCGACGGGCGTGCCGAAGTGGTCGTCGGTCGGGGCGAGAGGTTGCCATTCCGGCGTGGATCATTCGACCTGGCGATCACCATCGCTACTCTCCATCACATCACTGACCCGGTCCGAATTGCCGAGACACTCGCTGAGATGCTTCGCGTGGTCAGGCCGGGAGGCATGGTCGTAGTGTGGGACCACAATCCAAAGAACCCGTACTGGCCATACCTCATGAAGCGTTTGCCCCAGGACACCGGCGAGGAACGGCTCATTCCCCTCGAGGAAGTTGTCTCGGCCCTCGAAGGTGGAGGTGGCGTGTGGATCAGGTCTTTCCGTTCCGGATTGGTGCCCGAGTTCGCACCTGAGTGGCTGCTTGGCGGGTTCCAACTTGCCGAAGCCATCGTCGAACGTCTGCCTGTCGTGAATATCCTGTGCGCCCACAATGTCGTCATCGCGCAGGTTCCGACCGGCCGGCCTGCACGGGTGGGCTAGTGTGACGCGAGATTCAGGTCCCTTGCGAACGAGGTTTCCCGACGACGAACCCCGGCCGAGTTCACGTGGAAGCCGTGAGATATTTCCACTGGTTGCCCGCCGCGGTGGTGCCCGCGGTGCGCGAGCGACCGAACCATTGAAGGGATACCGCAAGGTTTCAGACGTCCGCCCAGTCTCCGTGGGTGAGGAGATCCTATCGGTCCCGCGGACCCTGACTGCCCGGCGGATTGCGCTTGGCGTGTTGTGGTTCAGCCTGCTGACGGTCAGGATGGTCATCTACGTCTCGATGATCGTGGGGAGCCTGGGTGGTGCCGCGATGGTTGCCTGGGGCATCGTCCGGCTACCCGACCACCCGGATGCCGACATCTCGCATTTCATGCACTGGACGCGAGTGATCGCGGTACGCGGAATGGATCAGGCATACGCCGGCGTCTATCCCGACACCTATCTGATCTACCCGCCAGGCTCGGCGTGGGTCTACCGTGGAGCTGTTGAACTGGCGAGGACGGTTCCTCGTCCGCATGACCTGTCGCCTCCGCCCTTTGCTGTCGAGGTCATGACCTACCTCACTAGCCTCACTCCACTAGCCGTTGAGACGGAACCAGTGGAAGAGCAAAATCCCGCGCCCGTCCCTGACGTTGAGGCAGGCAAGGTCGAAGGTGGTGCGTTGTTGCCGGGTTCACCGGGGATCGCAATCATCTCGTCGGGGTCACCTGCAACCGCAACCGATGAGACGGTCATCACGCCCAGGGCGCCACAGGCCACGGCCTCCCCAATCTCGCCCGCCGTTATGCCTGATCGGGGTCCAGTTGTTCCCGCTGCCAACGGCGCAGCGGTGGATCCCGGACCAATCCCAGCGATTGCTACCCCATCCGTCCTGCCTCTCGATGAAGGTACACCGCCCGCGCCCGACAGCGGCGCAAGCGAGAGTGTTCCCGATGAGGACAGCGTGCCGCCGCCCGTGCCCGAAGGCCCTGCAGTGCAGTACCGGACCATTGGACGCCGATCGATGGTGCGTCTCGCCTACACTCGGGATCAGGCACCGGTTTTCGGTGAAGACGAAGGTGACCTACCACCGGGCCCGGGCGTGGCCACCGACCCACCTCCCCCCTCACCTGCCACCATCGTTCGTCCGCCCGGGGTGAAAGTCGTGCCGGACATCGATGACGCGTGGTTGCGCGTCTGTGTCAAGTTGATGCCTGTTGCCGGGCACTTTGCCCTTGCGCTGACTATCTTTGCCTTGGTCTCAGGCGCCTCGCGCACCTTCTGGCGTGGTTGGTTCGCGATGACGGTGTACGTGTGGAACCCCGCTGCCCTCTTTGATACGGGGTACTGGGGTCAGGGCGACACCATTCACACCTATCTGCTCGCGTTCGCTACCGGTGTCCTCTTCGCAGTCCCATCTTGGTGGCCCCTGCGCCACCTCGGCAGATGGAGGTGGCTACCCCAGTTCATCGTTCCGATCACCGGTGGCATTGCCGGGGGCTTGACAGCTGCGGCGATGCTTACCAAGCCTCAGGCCTGGGTCTTCCTGCCTTTCGTGCTGTGGATTGCATGGCGCCGAGTTGGCCCCATCGGACTGGCATCGTTCGGAATGGTCGCAGTCATCGTCGCCACCTTCATTGTGAAACCATGGCAGGACGCCGGCACGCTTGGTGATGCCTTCACGGTGTTTGCCGCGCTCACCCAGGTGATGCCTTCGGTTTCGGCCAATGGCCACAACCTCTGGTGGCTAAAGCTGGGCCCGGGGGCGCTCGCGGTCTTCGATTCCCTCCCCGTCGGAGGCATCGGGCCGATACTCCTGCCCGGACACCTGACCTTCGCCACGGCCGGCCGGCTTGCCTTCGGAGCATTCGCCCTTTTTGCCGCCCTTCGCCTGACGGGTCCACTCAATCTCCGTGTCGTGCTTGCCTCGCACGCGTACCTCGCCAGCGCCTACTTCATGACCATCACGCAGGTCCACGAAAATCACCAGTTCGCGGCGGTGCCATTCCTGGCAGCGGCGGCTGCCCTCGACCTCGCGTTCCTGCCCATTTTCCTTGCAACTTCAATCGCCAGCTTCGTCAACATGGCCGTCCATGACTTCCTGTGGGGCGAACCGATGACTGCCCTGATCCTTGCCAAGTTCCCCTCACTCGCCCAGTGGGGGATCGTCGATGGTCCGACGTTGCAGATGGCGAATGCATGGTTCAATGTGAGCACCTTCGGCCTTTTCTCAGTGATCTTCCTGTTTCGGCCGACCACGCCTTCCCAGTCTTCGCGCTACCTGGCATGGCGTGCGCGCCTGACGATGATTGCCGGTCTTGCCTTGGCCGGCGGTTCGTGCGGAGCCCTGTGGATGCTGACGCACGACCCCATAGCCGTGGCGGCGATGTGGCAGGTGTTTGCGATCGGCGCGAAGGCGGCGCCACTCATGGAGGCGCATCTCGGGTTCGTTACCACCTTGGACGCACGCCTCGGGCGCGCTGCCGTGGAATACATCAACATCTACTATCTGCTTGGAGCCGTCTCGGTGGTCTTAGGAACACTGGCGGCC
>BJHB01000028.1:0-15403 GCA_014191415.1 Chloroflexota bacterium | reverse complement strand
ATGCATGCTTGGCAAGCATCCGGGTGGATGGTTCATGGGCCACGGGGCGAGCATCGCCGACCCGTACTACACCATGTTCCTCTTCACGAGTGAGAACTCGATCCCGAAGAACACGACGTCCGGTGGTGGCGGCAACCAGCTCAGCCGCTGGTCCAACAAGGACTTCGACGTCATCGTGGAGAAGATGAACAACGTCCCGATGGGTGACCCGCGCGTCCTGGACCTGTTCCATGATGCGATGGCCATCTGGCTGAAGGAACTGCCGAACATCCCATTCATCCAGTGGTTCCATCGGATCCCGATGAACACGACCTACTGGCAGGGTTGGCCGACGGTGCTGAACAGCTACTGCAACGGAGCCTTCTGGCACCTCACCTTCCCGCTGATCCTGCACAAGCTCAAGGCGACCCAGTAGGATCTGGTGGTGTCTGGATTGACGCCGGTGAACCCGGCAAGACGATCAGGCGCCACTTCCTGACCTTGGTAGCTTCGGCAACCGCAGCGCCCGGTTCACCGTTGAGGTGGCCGGGCGTTTGCATGACTGTACAAGGTCCTTCCGCTCCAGAACTACACTGTTGGAAAATGACGCATCGGGTTCTGCCTGAAGCCGTTGTGGGAAACTTGACCATGTACGAAGTGAACTTCGAGACCGTGTCAACCGTGGGTCTCGAGGCATCGCCGGTGGCCGATGCGCTTGCCGGCATGCGCGCGAACGAGGCCCGGTACTTCAAGAACAAGTACGGCCACACCTTTTCGGTCCAGCCAGCCGCCGTGGCGCAGGAAACCGTCGATTGGGTGCACCGGATCCTCAAGGAGGATCGTGACCTCGTGATCGGATCGCGACCGCTGGAGGCGACCCAGTTCGAGGCTGAAGGCATCCGCTTCGGGTATGTCTTCTATGAGAGTGGGCTGGTCATCAACGTGATGTTCACGATCGACGACGCCAAGAAGCGTGCGGTCGGGTTCAAGTTGTCCGAGGGCATGGAAGTCCCGGAAGAGTTGGCACCGCGCTACAAGTTCGCGAAGCAACGCTCGAAGCTCGCAGGCACGATCCGCGGGTCGTTCTTCGTCATCAAGGGCGAGTACTAGCCACGAACATGGGCTTGGCATCGCTGGGAGATCCAGCGATTTCGCGCAGGCGCCTGCCGGACCCATCTGGCCATTTGGCTGCATCCGGTCCGGCGTGAGAGGGATGAGCGTGGCGCTCATGATGGCGCGAGGTGTTCCGTTACAGGGTGGCGGCGCGCAGTCGCAACGATCATGAACGCGATCCACACCATGTTGGCGACGACGGCAACCCGTTCTCCTGCGCCGAAACCGATCCAACCGGAACTGGCAAAACCGACCACTACGCCCGACATCGTTGCGATTGATGGCAAGCGGAATTCGGCACGGATCGCGTGCATGATCTGGCACGCGAACAGCGCGGTGAATGCGAGCATCGCCGCCACGGCGTGCACGTACCCGGGAACCGTCGTTGGCACACTGCCTGGATCAGTCGGGAATACCGCGAACGCGAGTGTTCCAGCGGACCAAGCGGCCAGAAGCCATTGGCGCGCGGACCAGTCAGACGGTTGAAGCGCCGCGAGGCACGCCGATCCCAGCGCGAGCATGATGAAGAACACGTTCATCATCCATCCGTGGAGAGACAGACCGTACTCACTTACGGTCGCGATGAGCGGCGAGAACCCGGGTTCGAGCACGTGGAGGGTTGTGGGGGCAAGTGCGCTACCCGCAAGCGCCGTCAGACCAACGAGCCGCGTTGTCCGAACCCGCGTGCTCATGGCAAGACGATCATCCCGCACTCTCCTCGCGCTTGATGCGTCGTGGACGGGCCTGCACACCGGGGTCGCCCCCTAGGGGACACATCCCGAGAGCGCGGACGCCCGGCACGTTAGCCATGATCACGGTGTCAAGCCACACGGCGGCATCGCGCTTCCACCCGGGAAGCGCTGCGATGTTGACTCGCACTGGCGCCGCGCCATCGGTATCCGTGCGTCGGTGGCGGGCGCGGGAACGTGAAAAGGTTCCGCTTGCCGATTGCGGATCTGCCTCGCCTTGCATGTGGTCAGGGTTGGGAGTGTCTTCCGTGGATCTTCGCGGAACCATGTGACCTCCGGTTGGGTAAGGGCCCGGTGGCGTGCAACGTTTGCTACTGCCCGAGAAGGTTCAGGACGGCGTTGGTAACGGTAGAGGTGTCCACACGGTCGATGCAACGGCATCCTGGGCAGGCATCGAGGGGGCCGGGACGGAAAGCGCGTGCTTGTGAACAGGCGCCTGGGTCGACGATGGCGATGCCCTTGCCGGCGTACGTGCCTCCCTCGGGCCCCCACGGACCGTAGACGCGTGGATCGGTCGGGCCGTAGATGGCGACGGCGGGGGTGCCCATCGCGACGGCAAGGTGCAACGGGACGGAATCGTTCCCGAGGTACGCATCGGCGCGTCCGATCAGGGCGGCAAGCGTGGCAAGGTCGGCATCGCCGGAGAGGTCGATGATGCCCGTGCCGGGAAGTAGCGACGGTGCCGCCCCGGACGGAGCGAGCGCGCGCCGGACGTCGGCAACGATCTGGGCATCCGAGGTGTGCCCGACGAGGACGACCCGTACTCCGCGGTCGATCAGGGTCCGGATGACGGTGGCAAAGCGGTCGGCGGGCCATCGCTTGGCCGCCATGGTCATGCCCGGATTGCTTGCGCCTCCGGCATGCACGACGACGACCGGTGCGGTGCGGGTTGCATCGGCCCGGTCATCGAGGCCGGCGTCGCCCCACAGGCGGTCGGCGATTGCCGTTGCGTCGGGCGTCGGCCGGAACGCCAACTGCGCTTCTGACGCAGTTAGTGCCACGGCACTCCGGCTGGTCGCGGCGTGGGCGACGGACTGGTAGAGGTCGGCCTCATGAATGCGTCTGGTCCACGGGATGCGGATGGTGTGGGCGAACCCACGTCCGGCGCTGTCGATGCCCGCGCGGTGCGGAATCCCCGCCAGAAGGGGAGCGACGGCAACGAGAGGTGACCGGTCGAGGACGATGGCGAGGTCGTGACGACCGGCCCGTAACCGGGCGACTGCCACGGGAAGGTCGCGGACGCCGAAACGTCCAGGTGTGCCGAAGGTGCCAAGGTCCTGGATGTCATCGACCCCGGGAATGCCCCGGGCGGCCGGGAGGGACCACTGCCCGGTTGCCAGGGTGAGATGGGTGTTCGGGAAGGCGCGGCGCAGGGTGGCGACCGCAGGGCTGGCGAGGATGACATCGCCCAGTGAAGCGGGTTTGATGACGATGAGGCGACGGATTGTGGCCGGATCCGGGGAGGATCGCGTCGGAATGGCCTCACCGAGGATGCGCGCCAGAAGGGTGATGACACGGATGCGCCAGTGTGTGGGGATGGTGCCGGTCATGCTCGGTAGCCGGAACCGTGGCGTGGGGACGTGCCTGGGGGGCAGTACGTGGGATGCTTCGCGATCTTGCGGGGGCCCGTGCGCGTTCTTGCGGGTGTGGCGCGTTGGAGAGAATACGCGACCGGATGCGACACGATGGCACTATACGGATGGATGGGGTGACAGGGGTGGGTGTGGACGGGTACCGTGCGTGCAACCGGAGGCACGGTCAGGTGCCGGTCAGGAGACCGGTTCAGGGTTGTGGGTGGGCGGATTGGGGTGGGGATCATGGGCGGGCCGGGGAGACCGGGTGATGCTTCCATGAACGAAGAGGCAGCGAAGGACGCGACATCTGTGACGGACCGCAACCCGGATCGTGGAGATGGTGGACGGGATGCCGGGCGCGAACCGGGTCGTGATGCCGAGGATGTTCGGCGTGGACGCGAGGAGGGCCTTGCGGCACTGAGGATCCTCGAGGCGACACGCCTTGCGGACGTCGGGGCGGCCCGAGGCGCCGCCATGGCGGATGAAGCGGCAAGCCGCCGGCGCGATCGAAGCCCGGAACCGGTTCCTGACTGGCGACCGGCGCCAATTCCCGTGCCTTCGACAGGTCCGTCGATCCCCGAGCAACCTCCGGCGACGGTGCGGATGCCGGATGTGACGCCGGGTGCCCCGACCGAACGGTTCAGCACCCTTGACGTGCTGATGGAATCGCTCGAGACGACCCGTCGCGGTCTTGAACTGCAGGGCATTGCTGTCAACCGCAACCTCCGTGAGACGGAGACGCACCTCTCACAACTGCGGCAGGTCCTGCCTGAGGCGCTGCAGACGCAGTCGAACCTCCGTGAACTTGCCAGCGCGTTCGAGGCGATGCGGATCCAGCAGCTTGCCGCGCTGAACAATGCCATAGGCGAGGTGCAGTCATCGCTTGCGGTGTGGCGCACGAATGCCGATAGCGCGTTGACCGCCTTCGAGTCGTCTAGCCGGTCACTGGTGTCTTCGCAGGATTCGATCCTTACATCTATCCGGACCGAGGCCGAACGCGAACTGGGTCGCCTTGAGCGGTCGGTAGGCACGCATCTGGCCCGCATGGAGGGTGCGCAACAGGAACTGACCGCGTGGCAGCAAGGCGTTCAGGCGGCCCTGCAGTCGACGATGATCGATGCGCACCAACGCCTTGAGGAGGCCGCGGTGGGAAACCTGCGGTCACTGGGCAATTCACTGGCGCAGATCTCCGACAAGCTTGGTTCGGTGGACCGCGAGCGGCAGGTCGTTGGTGAACAGATCGACACGCTCACCCAGAAGCTCGACGCGCAGAACGCGACGGTGCGTATCTGGGAACACCGGATCACGACGGTCGAGACGCAATCGCTGCCAAGCGGAACCTTCGATGGACGGGTCCAGACGATGGAGAACGAGGTCGGGCGGGTTTCCGACTACCTGCTCGCGCTAGACCGCCACCTGAATGTGGTTGACGCCCGCCTGGACGAACTGATGGCGTCGCACCAGCAGATGCAGCGCGACCTCAGGGTCGTGGCGTGGCTGATGCTTGGGGCAATGCTGGTCGTCGTGGCCGTAGTGCTCTTCGTCGTCCTGCGCGCCTGACCCCGAGCCTGCGCCTCGCGCGAGATGGCGTGCGCGAACCTCACGGATCACCCCAATCCGTGCAGTCACCCAATCCCGTCGGTCAGTACGACCTCGTCGTCGGCCACGCAATC
The DNA here is from genome assembly GCA_014191415.1 of Chloroflexota bacterium. Classification (GTDB taxonomy): domain Bacteria; phylum Chloroflexota; class UBA11872; order UBA12225; family UBA12225; genus UBA12225. The sequence goes on along the minus strand of BJHB01000028.1, from coordinate 10,315 downwards.
CGCTCACGAACCGTGACTGACGCACGTGCATTGCATGGCAAGGGCGACGCACGTGGTCCGGCACGCGAGGCGGCGCCCGGGTGCGCTCCGGGTGATGCGTCATCCGTCACTTTTCGCCCCGGATGTCACAAACCGGTGATTGCCGTACCTAGTACTGTGTGGGGTGGACGGATACACGAATTTCGACTGTATTACGACAGTAATTTGTTGTAATACACGCCAGAGATCGCCGATAGTGTATGATTGGAGTGATCTCCATCACGTATGCAGAAGTGGATCATCATGAGCGTGCTACTTGACAGTGAAAGTGTTTTCTGTCATACTGAATGCGAGGCGTTCAGGGTGCGGTTCAACGGCGAACCGGACAGGAGCATCGACGGCGTGGTGGTCAATGGCGACAGCGCAGGCACATGTCCAAAGGAGGACAGAATGGCAAGGAAGACGGGTGGTGCAGGCAGTGGAAGTTCACAGGCAGTGGTGCCGGCGTCGCTGGTGACGGTGACGGCGCGCCCCGACCGTGCCCACGTGCCGGTTTCCGGTGGCGAGCGTTTTCTGGACACCGAGATCAGGGTGGCAGCGCGACCGGCACGTGCCGGGCAGGTGGATCGGTTGCCGGTGGCGATTGGCATCGTGATCGATCGGTCTGGTTCGATGGGCGGGGGCAAGATTGAGACTGCCAAGGCGGCGGCGCTGGCGGTCATCGGCCAGTTGCGGGATGGTGACGAGATCGCAATCACGATCTTCGATAACCATATCGAAGTGCTGCAGCCTCGCGTCAAGGTGACGCCGGAGGTACGGCGGGACGTGCGCCGCTTACTCGCTGGTGTTCATTCCCGGGGTGGTACCGCCCTGCATGCGGGCTGGCTGGACGGTTGCCGTGCGCTTGCCAACGGGCAGTTGACCGTTGGGGCAGACACCATCACCCGTTGCTTCCTGTTGACCGACGGCCAGGCAAACGAAGGCGTTACCGACGTCAACCTGATTTGCCAGGACGTTGCCGGGGTGCGTGAGCATGCACGGATCACGACCAGCACGTTCGGGATCGGTGACGACTACGCCGAGGAACTGCTGCAACCGATGGCGGTCGCCGGGGGTGGGCAGTTCCATCACCTGCGGACCCCGGAAGAGATCGCACGGACATTCCTGGGCGAACTCGGCGAGGTCTTTGAGATCGCAGCATCAGCGGTGGCCTTGGAGTTCGAGGTAGATGCCCGTGCGACTGTCGAGGTCGTATCGGAGTACTGGACCGGGCGCCGGAACGCGCTTGTCGGTTCGGCGGATGGGCCTCGCCAGACCGTTCGGGTGGAGGTGGGCGACCTGACCTTTGCCGAGGTCCGCCACGTCGTCCTGGCGCTGGGCTATCCCGCGCAGGCCGCAGGGGCACCGGATCAGTTGGTGCGGGTCCGCGGGATCTGGCTGGTGCCCGGTGGTGACGAATCCGCATCGCCATGGCAGGACGTGCGCTACGCCCATGCCGACAAGGCGACCTGTGACGCCGACGTGATTGATCCCGCGGTGGCGCGATGGGTTGGTGAACACCTGATCGAACGGACGCGGAAGTCGTCGTCGGCCCGGTCGAAGCGTGGAGACCTCAGTGGGGTCTTCGAGGACGAGGCGGAGTTGGGTAGCCGGTTAGGCGCGTTCGTCAGCGCATCAGCACATGTCGAGGCCATGTCCGTGTCCTATCAAGCGGTCTCACTGTTAATGCGCACCGCGCGGATGAGCGAGGCGTCAGCGAAGGAAGCGTCCTTCAACTCGTCAAGGGTCTCCCGGGGACAGCGCGACTTCCGTGGTGGCATTCCCGAGGAACCGACACTGCCGGGTGGGAACCCGCTTGCGGGTGGATCCGCGGGCGCGCCGGCTGGACCGATACCGGCCGAACTCCGGGCGCGGGCCGATGCCTTCCGTGCGCAGTGGTCACTCCTCGAATCGGTGTCAGGTGGCCTTCGCCAGTTCGGGAATGGCCACGGCCGGCGTGGGTCGTCGGATGCGGTCTGGGCTGGGTTGCGCGAGACACGTGCGCGGTTCGAGGTGATCGATCTCGGGTTGCCGGGCGCCGCGACGCGGCTTGGTGAGGTTTGCCAGGAACTCGCCGAGCATGAGGTAGCGCTGCGGCAGGTCACCGAGGATCTCCTCGGGCAGGCACTCTATGAGATCGAACCGATCGAGAACCGGGCGCGGGTCTCGCACGAACAGGTTGCCGATGTCGATTTCACGACACCGGTTACCGGGCAGGTGGCAGTTGCGACCGCAGTCGAACGCAAGCGGGTGGCGCTGGTTCCGGAGATCATCGCCTTCGTCGAGCGGCTTGCCTCGCTGCATCGAGACGCGTCTGAGCTCAAGCGCCTGATTGAGCAGGTCCGGAGCGACGTGTTCCGGGACCCGCAGGTGTTTGGTGAGTGCGTGTGGCGCCTTGACCGCATCCGTTCGGAGGCGGGTCCGATCTTCGGGGAGGTTGCGCGTCACTTGGCCCTTTCGCAGGCGCCACGGCAGTGGCAAGCGGCAATCCAGAGGGCCGATGCCGTCGCGCCGGTAGCCGGGACGCCCGAGGCGGAGGAGTTCGCCGCCAAGGTGCTGTTGCCAGCACAGTCGGCCCTGGTCCTCGGCGATCGTGACGCCTTGCTGGGCATCGATCACTTCGACAGGGCGCTTTACGAATGGATTGCCGGTCACGCACCGGCGGTCACTTCGGCCTGATCAAGCCCTCCCTCTCCCCCTCCGGCATGGGGTGCGCCACCGCCAATCTGGCGATGGTCGCACCCCGGTCTGGTTTCCAGACGTGACCCGTCTCCGGCAGTGGGAACCCATCTGCCCATCACAGACGGGATGGTTGGTGTCGCTGACGGATTGGAAGGAGCATTTATGAGTGGGGAGCGAACGGTCCGGCTTTGGCCCCGGCCCGGATTGGTGTTCACGGCTGACCACGCACCCGGGAAACGGCTGCGGCGCTGCCTGCCGTTCCTTCGAGGCACCGAGTGCGGAACGATCATCGAGGAGTTCCTCGCATTTGGTGCATTCATCGAGAAGAAGATTGCTGCAAGGCGTCGCAAACGCCGCCACAGGCACGCAGCCATGCTTGGTACCTACGCGATGACCGCCTGGGAGATTGAGGCCGAGATGCTAGTCACCGGCACGCTTGAGGTGCTGGATGACGAGTCGCCGGTTGGCCTCTTCTTTGGCGACAACGGGCAAGGCAATTTCGGGTGGTGGGTGGCAGACGGGATTGCGGCGCCGAGAAGGGATGCCGATCACCGACGCTAAGCAAAAAACCAGTATTTCGACACCAATCATGTCTTTATCTTATCTGTTACAAGGAGAACTTCGTGGCATATTTCATGTATTTTATATGATAAAATAATCTATCGGATCCCGCACCGCGACACGGCCAGGATGCCGTGTCGTGAAGGAGGCCCATTCCCGCGTACGAAAGGAACGACCGTGACAGCATCCACACACATCCCCGCTTTCACCCCCAGGGCGACCGAGGTTCCGGTTGCTCCCGATGGCATGGTGCCGGTCCCGGAACGGCGCGCGCTAATCATCTCCGACATCCATAGCAACCAAGTGGCGCTTGACGCGGTACTCCGCGATGCGCGCGCATGCGGGGGCTTTGACGAGGTCTGGGTGCTGGGTGACATCGTTGGGTACGGACCGCAACCGAACGAGGTCATCCAGTGCCTGCGCGACCTTTCAGCGGCCGGAACGGTGGTCACCGCGGTCGGTGGGAACCACGAACACGCCGTCCTTGGGGTTTACCACCCGCTTGGAGGCATGCACTCCCGCGCCAGTGCCTGTGCCGACTGGAACCGTGCCGCGCTGACCGAGGCGTCGGTTGCGTTTCTTGAGGTGCTGCCGGACATGGCAGAGGCAGGCTTCAGGGACGGAACTCCACGCTTCACGCTGGCCCATGGTGCGCCGTGTGCGTCGGTATCGAAGCATCCCCGGACCAGCCGACGCGCGCCATGCCGATGCCGGTATGACTACTCGTCGGATTTCGGTGTCCTTGACCGGTCCATGCGTGTGATCGGTACCCCGCACCTTGTGGTTGGACACACCCATGAACCGCGCATTGCCCGGTTTCCGAGGCGCCGCCAACCTGGTGGCTCAACGATCATCCAGATCCGTGAAAACGACGGCTTTGCATTCGATACTGGCCGGTTCGTGATCAACCCCGGTTCGGTGGGGCAACCGCGTGACGGCGATCCACGGGCGTCCTATGCAGTCCTTGCCTTGCCAGGTTCCGGCAGTGACGCGATTACCGTGACGCATCGCCGTGTTTCCTACGACGTGTCAGCCATTCAGTCCGAAATGATGCGGGTGCGCCTGCCCCTCGAGATGGCCACCCGGCTTTCCTACGGCGAATAAACCGGTTTGGGTGACTGGCCCGAACCGACTGGCTCCCCTTCTCCCCTGATGCCCTTGTCACCGGAGGGCGTCACCAGCACACACCCGGAGGTCCGCATGTCTGATCTGCTTGATGAACTTGACAGAAAATGGAATCGACTCATCTCGGTACAGAATGTCGTCAAGGAAGCACGAGACCTCTTGTGGGAAAGCTCGGACAACACCAATGAGGACATTGCCCAGTCATTGACGATCACCTACAGCTTGCTCGGTGCGCGCATCCTGGCGGTCGGCCATCTCATGGACCAGGAGGCTGAGAGGCTTGGCTACGAGATGGACGATGACATCGGGATCTATCCGGATCCGGTCCTCTGGAACTGCCGCTGATCACTGGCAAGCAGAGGAACCGAAACACATGGCAGATCCCGGTACGCGCGGTGACCGGAACGATCCATTCGGCCCCAACCCGAAAGAGGTGTTCACGCGCCGGCGCGACTTGCAGGAGGCGGGGATACCGGTCCACGCTTCCGGGGGCAATCACGACCGCGCGGTCGTCGGCAAGCGGTTCCCCTCTCTTCACTGTGGTCTTCGGGGTGCCGGAAACGCCGCAGGAACGGGGTGCGTCGACGAACGGGGACAGGCGCGCCGGGTGATGCGGCAGGCTGCCACACGCCACCTGGTGCTCGCGCTGCGCTTCGCGGATAACCCGACCGGCACGGCTCATCCGGACCGGATACGCACTGGCAATGGCACGTCATTCGACCTTGCCGGAGGCCGGTTCGTCGTGAAGCCCGGATCGGTTGGCCAACCGCGCGATGGTGATCCTCGGGCATCGTGCCTGGAGTTGGACGTTGGTGCGACCGCATCGGAAGGCGTCGTGGTGGCGGTGCACCGGGTGTCCTACGACATCGAGACGGTGCAGGCGCGGACCCGCAAGGCCGGATTGCCACGCTACCTTCGTGATCGGCTTGCCGATGGGAGGGATGAGTGAACCAACTGGGTGGTTGCCACAGGTGATGAGTGGTTGCACCGTGACGCGGTCGATTCACCACCGGCACGGTTTCCGGCGACGCATGTCATGCGGTCCCGGGCACGCCAGAACCGGCGAGTGCATCAGGCCCGGTAGGGGGCTACTTCTGCCGTTCGAGGATGCGCTTCATGTACCGGTGCGCATCGAAAGGATGCGGGTTTCGACGCATGAACTGGGCAACGACTGCGATGGGATGGATCTTCAGCAACTCGATGATGAACTCGCTGGACAGGTCGGCGTAGTGGTACTGCGTCAGAGTTGCAAGGATGTCGACATCCGGTGCCAGGATGGCATGGGACGCGGCCTCGAACTTCAGGGTGTCGTGCATGGAGAATGGGCGATCCTGGAAGAGCCATCGCATGTCGATGACCATCCGGACCATTGGCCCTCCGGCCTTTCGGGCTTCGGCGGCGACACTGCGCTGGAATGCGATCAGTCGGTACGGATCAAGGGAGTTCCCGTTGAAGAACTGCGATGCATCGGGCACTGCGTCCATGGCTGACGGATCTGTCGGTGCGCGGAATCGCTTTGGATTATCGCCATGCCATCGCCCATCGGCACCAATCCCGTGCTCGTCTGTCAGTGGGAAGTCGGTTTCGTGTTCTTCGTTACAGGAAAGACGGATTGCGGTCAGGACTTCCTCGCCAACAAATGGGACGCACCGGTGACCGGCGCGGAGGCCATCGAAGAGGAAGGTGCTGGCAGTCGCAGTGCGCTCATCGGGCGAACTTGCGAACTGGCAGACATGGAGTGGTGCGGGCACGCGTTCTCGTCGAGAGCCAACCACCAGTTCGATCATCGCCAACTTTAGATCTCGGGTTGCCCCCACGGTGCCGGATGGCGTACCGGGCAGACCATGTATTTCAGGTATCCGGACAGTGCGGGCGCGATGACGCTCGCGTGACCCTCCATGCCCCGACTTCTTAGAAGGATGTTCAACGTAAGAAGACGCTATCACGCCCATCAGCATAGTGCAAGTGTTTGGCAAAGCACTGTTCGGGGCCCAGAGCACTGCATGGGATGGCGTCGAAATGTCACACCCGGCCGACTGCACTACTGCGATTGTCTCGATGCTGGCCGTGGTTGTGGGGCGGTTGCGGTTTCCACAGCGTGCCCGGCGAGGGCGCCGGTGCTCCCATGGGTTGTTGTGCGGTGACGGGTCAGGAGTGTCGGATGGGAATGTCGCGGCCTTCCTCGAAGTCGATGAGGTCGGCATGGGTAGCGATGTCCGGACGGTCGGGTGCAACCTCGGCGCGTTCCTCGAGGAAACCCGCAAGGTTCTCGGGGTCGGGAACCCCGAGGAGGTGGGCGTTGAATGCGTCAACGTCGTGTGGGGTTCGCTTGAGTGATGCGAGACATTCGGAAACATGCCTCCCGACGCCCGCATCGTCTGGGGACGTGAGGGTGGCTGACTTGAAGGTGGAAGCATCCGACCCGAGGAGGGCGATGAGTGCACGGCTCATCCGGCATGCGTAGGTATAGGCTCCCAGGGTTCCGGATGCATCGCCACGCGCTTTGTCCGCGGTACGCGCCACCATGGCGACACCGTTGACAGTGATTCTCGGACTCCGCGGAAACGCTGTTGTCAAGTCCATGTCGGTGTCGCCTCCTAGTGCCGTTGAGGTGGTCAGGCGAGGGGTGGACGACCCCGCGCACCGACAAGCCGCTTCGGGGTGAAGGTGGGGAGGGCGTTGCCGTGTGCCTCGACCAGCTCGTCGGTCATGCGCCAGATCTCATCGAGCGAGAGGACACTCGCTGTGTGTGGGTCGAGCATCACCGCTTGGTAGAGGGCGTCTCGGTTGCCAGTCAGGGCGGCCTCGACGGCCAGCTGGTGGACGGAGATGTGGGTCCGGTTCAGTCCGGCGACGCCACCCGGCAATTCACCGGCATGGCAAGGCTGCAGTCCGGCCCGGTTGGTGAGGATAGGCACTTCGACGATGGCGTCGGCGGGAAGGTTCGGGATCAGGGCGGCGGAACGACGGTCCATCGAGTTCGGGACGTTGCCGTTGAACGACCAGTCGACGTTCGCCTCGATGGCGCGGATGATGTAGGCCGCGTACTCGTGGCTGAGTTTCATCTCGATCGGCGCGCCGCTAGCCACCTCGGCGCGTGTCTTCTCGAACGTCACAAGATTTTCACTGCTCCGGCGCACATATTCGTCGATCGGGATGTCGAACTCGGCGATCAGGGCGTCGCGCTTGATGAAGTAGGGGACGTACTCGGCCATGTGCTCCGAGCTCTCGGTGACGAAGTAGCCAAGGCGTCGCATCATCTCGAAGCGCACCTTGTCTCGACCGTAGACCGCCGGGTTGCCCATCGCATCCCACAGTGCCGGATAGGCATCGTGACCATCAATGGTGAGATCCAGGAACCAAGCCATGTGGTTGATACCGGCGACGCGGTAACCCACGCGCTTGTCATCGACACCCAGGTATCCGGCCAATTGGTGGGCGGTTCCCTGCACGCTGTGGCAGAGACCGACGGTGCGGATTGATGAGGCGCGGGAGGCCGCGAGGCAGAGGATGCTCATCGGGTTGACATAGTTCAGGAAGAGGGCATCGGGGCAGACTTCCTCCATGTCGTGCAGGAGCGAAAGCATGACCGGGATTGTGCGAAGTCCGCGGAAGATCCCACCGACGCCAAGGGTGTCGGCGATGGTCTGGCGGAGGCCGTGCTTGCGTGGGATATCGAAATCGAGCAGGGTTGCGTGGTGCATCCCGACTTGCACGGCATAGATGACGTACTTGGCCCCGCGGACGGCATCGCGCTGGTTGAGGCTGGCTTCGACGGTGGCCGGGGCGCCGACTTGCGCGACGAGGCGCTCGACAGTCTGCCGTGCCGTCTCGAGGCGGACCGGGTCGATGTCCATCAGGGAGAGGGTGGCCCCGGTAAGTTCTGGGAAACTCAGGATGTCCATCATGAGGCGCCGGGTCCAGACAACACTGCCAGCGCCGATGAGTGCGATCTTCATGAAATCCCTTTCAGGAGACGAGAGGATGTGTTGGGGCAACCGTCGGATCAGGCCACTTTCCCCGCAGCCCTGCGATGATCGATACGCTCCCCAACACGACTATACTGCGATGGAAGAAGGGGTCTGCACACGATGTCACTGAACCTCGAGCAACTCGGATTGAACATCCTGCTGGCGACGATCTTCTCGGTGCTGGGGTTCGTGCTGCTGTTTGTCGGCTACCGGATGTTTGACGCGGTGACGCCGGGCAACCTGAGCCGGCGGATCTTTGATGAGGGAAACGTCGCGGCGGCGATCATGGCCGGCGCCTTCGTGATTGCCGTGTCAATCGTGATCGCGGCCAGTATCCACAGTTGAGCTGTTTGGTCGTGCATGATCCGGCGCTCGCTTGCCGGGTTTCTTGAGACGTCGGCCGAAGCTGAGACAGACGTGATCGGTCCAGAGACCGAGGGCGATCTGTTGGGGACGAGTACAGTCGGCGAGAGCGAAGTAGACCGGTACTGGCCCGGTCAAGCCATCCGGGTTCCCGTGATCGGCAAGTGTGCCGTTTGGCGAGGCGAGGCCATGCCACGGTGGCAGTGACGGCGGGTCGCCGACGATGGTGGCGGTGACGGTCCCGGTGGCGGTGATCCGGTAGGACCGTCCGTTGAGCGTCACTCGCACGTCGGGCACATCGGGTTCGTCGGCACGTCTGACCGCCGCTTCGAACTGTTCAAGCCATCCCGCTGGCCCGACAAGTTCGCGTGTGAACGGTGCATCGGCGGGCATTAGATCATGGTCGGTGTAGTGGCAGTCCTCGATGGGTGTCTGTTCGAGGAGACTTCCATCGTGAAACCAGCTCCACCACCAGGTGGTTGGGATCTCCCCGACGGTCTCGGTGCAGGTGTAGACCGTGGTGACGCGTCGGCGCCGGCCACCGGGAAACCGGACGGTCTCGCCGGGGTGGAATGGCTCGCCTCCGGTGAGTTCACGGGGTTTGTCGGGCATGGGCGGTGAGGGTCTCCCGTAGCGAGCGTAGCATGGGGGATGCCCCGGATTGTGGGTCCGGGCACGTCCGGGGGACCGGGAGTGACGTGAGCGAGACGGAGATGCAGGCAGGGATGCCCGCGGACCAGACGGGGGGATGCCCGGGGACCAGGCGGGGGGACGTTCCGGAACCAGACTGACGGGGACCAGATGACCGCGTAAGCGTGTGTCTCAGGCATCATGTGGGTAATGGTTTTGGCACGTCCTCCGGTGCTTCCGGATCCGGGTCGCGGCGCACTGCGGACCTGGGTGACCAGGATCGGAGACGGCATGGAAGCCGTCCCGATGATGCGGATGCCCGGCCTGGGGCGCGACAGCAGCGTCCTGGTGTACGCGTGGTTCCTGTGGGGACTGGGTACGGGGCTGTGGGCGTACACGTGGCCGGTCTTCCTATCGGGACTCGGGGCGGATTCGGTCGAGGTCGGTGCAGTGATCGGGATCGGAAGCCTGATCGCGACGCTGGTCTACCTGCCGGGCGGGTTTGTCGCGCAGTACGGCTATCACAAGTGGCAGACCGTCGTCTTGCACGGATTGCACACGGTTGCTACCGGGACCTTCGTGATGGCCACGAGTTGGTGGCATGTCGTCCCGGGCGTTTTCGTCCAGAACTTCGTGGCATTGCTTGCGCCGGCGGTGAACAGTTTCCTGACCCGGATTGCCGACGAGGAACGGATCGGGGTGGCCCGCCTCTACAGCGTGATCGGGTCCGCGCAGTTCGTGGCGATGACGGTATCCCCGCCGGTCGGTGGCTGGGTGGCACGCGAATTCGGAGACGGCGCGGTCTTTCCATTGGCCCTGATTGGCTGCGGATTGAGCGTGACGATGATGGCGATGCTCCGTTCGCACACCGGACCATCACGCGTCGATGACACGGGGGCGCCTCTCGATCCGGCGGCATCCGCGGCACCTTCGACGACGACGCGCCCCAGTGCGTTCAGCCAGGG
>BJHB01000027.1:0-15889 GCA_014191415.1 Chloroflexota bacterium | reverse complement strand
GGTGCGTCCGCGAACGTCACCGACCATCTCGAGGACCTCAGCGACATCCGGCTGGGGACGCTGCTTGGCAACGATGGCAAGCTGGCCGCCGACCCGAAGGCGGAAGTCGTTCGCGCGGGCAACCCCGCCGGAATCCGGGCTCACGATTGCAAGGTCTGATCCGGCGAGATGTTCCTGGACCCAACGGGCCATAATCGGATTGGCGCGCAAGTGATCAACGGGGATGTCGAAGAACCCCTCAATGGCAGGTGCATGCAAGTCAATGGCCACAATGCGGTCCGCACCGGCAGTGTGGATGAGGTTGGCGACGAGCTTGGCCGAAATCGGTTCACGACCGGCGAGCTTCTTCTCCTGCTTGGCATACCCGTAGTACGGGATCACTGCCGTGACCCGGCGTGCCGAGGCGCGCCGGAGGGCATCGATCATGAGAAGGAGTTCCATGATGTGGTGGTCGACCGGCGATGAGGTCGACTGCACCACGAAAACATCCGCACCGCGCACGTTTTCCTCTATTCGCACACGGGTTTCCTCATTCTTGAAGGTCGAGACAAGGGCACCCGCCTGGCGCATGTCGAGGTGCTGGCAGATCTCCGCAGCCAGTGACGGGTTCGAGGTACCGGAAAAGACAAGCATTTCGCGCTCCGTGCCATCAAGCGGCATGCCTTGGTCGAGGATGAACTCGGCAGTTCGGGACTGTTGTTCGACCAACGATTGCGACGTCGCGGCCATCAACCTGCGTTCCTTCCATCCGGCAAGCCGGGCACAACTGGAAAATGCATTGGACCTGAACAACCATGCGGCCGCAGGAGAACTCCAGTCTCACTCACGGGCGTAACTGTTACACGCGGCGCGGAACGGCGCCCCCCGCGCTACATAGATTGGAGAATGGACCAATCCGGAGTCCCGGCTCAACGGAAACGCCATCGATGACCGAAGCAACCACGTTGGCCCCATCGCCAATGGTCGCGTCAGTGAGGATCGAGTTCGGGCCAACAACGCAACCTCGCCCGATCCGTGTCTTTCCACGCAAGTGGGTATTGGCACGGATGACCGTCTCCTCGCCGACTTCGATTCCCGGTTCCAGGTAGACCGACGATGGATCCTCACAGGTCACGCCGCCGTCGATCATCTCTAGGACAAGGCGACGTCTCAGGCGCGCCTCAGCCTCGGCAAGCTGCAACCGCGTGTTCACGCCAACGGTCTCGAAGACATCCTCAAGAACAGTGGTGGCGACCCGGCGCGGATCCTCGCGAGAGGCAAGTTCCGCGAGGCTCGTGAGGTAAATCTCCCCATTCGGGGCCGGCGGGACGAGGGGAAGGTTCGCCCACATCCATGTCGCATCAAAGGCACAGAAGCCCGAGTTGATCTCCCGGATGGCCCGCTGCTCCGGCGTCGCATCGCGATGTTCCACGATACCGGTGACAAAACCGGTCTCCGGGTCGCGAACGATACGCCCATACCCGGACGGGTCGTCGAGCACGCCAGTGACCAACGTGACAAGCGCGCGGGTTTCATGATGTGTACGAAGCAGTCGCTCGACGGTTGACGCCTGCAAGAGGGGGGTATCCCCGTAGGCGACCACGACCGTCGACGGGGTGCCCTTCACCTGCGGACGCGCGGCCAGCGTGGCGTGTCCGGTGCCGAGCCGCTCCGCCTGTTCGGCAAACGCGTACCCGGCACCCTCCCGGTCCTTGTCCACCGAAGCCACGACCTGTTCGGCGCGGTCACCGACAACGATCACGGTCGCTGCAGGAAGCACGCCGGCGCCCCGGACCGCCTCGAGGACATGCCACAGCATGGTTCGGCCAACGACAGGGTGCAAAACCTTATGGAGGGACGATCGCATCCGGGTGCCTGACCCGGCGGCGAGGACAATTGCAGTGACCGTCTCGAGGGGCGGGGACGAATGCGACGCCTCTGCACCGTCTGCAAGCACCGAGCTCATGCGTCAATCCAGCCGAATGGGGATTTGGGAGCAACGCGGTCGGAGGGAGAAGCCATCCTCACCAGACTGGAAGAGGGTGGCTGGGGCGCTAGGATTCGAACCTAGGATGCAGGATTCAAAGTCCCGTGCCTTACCGCTTGGCTACGCCCCATCTGGGGGCAGCGTACCGTCCGGCACCGCAGACTGTCAATCGCCTTCCGACCGCTCGGCTGTGTCATTATGTTTCTATACTTGCAAGCTTACCAGGTGAAGCTCGAAAAACCGAGATGGCCGTGGTCGGGCGCGACGCGATGACTGTCTCTGCCATCTCTGACGCTTCATCATCACTGTGAACCACCGCGAAGAAGGTGGAACCACTCCCCGCCATCACCGGGCGCGTCGTCCCGGCAGCCAGAAGCAGGTCACGAGCAACCTCAGCCTCCGGAGCTACCTGCAAGGCGATGGCTTCCAAATCGTTGAACGGCGCCGGCATTCGGTTGCGGTCTGCCGGCGTGCAGGCGGATAGTTCCCGGAACCATGACGCGGTTCGGTCATGACCTTCCGACCACCTTTCCTGCGGATACGCGCGGTAGACCGCTCCGGCACTGATGCCCACAGGGGGCTTCACGAGGACGAAACGTGCCGAACCGAGGTGCGGGGGGAATTGCAACGGTTCGAGAAATTCCCCTCGTCCGGTCACGAGGGCAAGCGGACTTGTGCCAAGAAAGAATGGAATGTCTGACCCCAGCGTGGCACCAATCTCCAGGAGGCGTGCGCGTGGGTACCCAAGGTTCCAGAGGGCATTCAGCGCAAGTAGGGTCGATGCGGCATCACTGCTTCCGCCACCCAGGCCGGCGGCCACCGGGATACGCTTGACCAGTGTCAGCAAGGCACCTGTCCGCAAACCGGCCGCCTTGCGCAAGGCCTCGGCGGCGCGCCAGACAAGGTTCTCCGGTGTCTCCAGGTCGGGGTCGGAACAGGACAGGGTGATGGATGGTGCCCCCTCCACCGTGATCGTGTCGACGAGGTCCAGCGCGAGAAAGACTGACCGGAGTTCGTGGAAGCCGTCATCGCGGCGTCGGACGACTTCCAGCGTGAGGTTCAGTTTTGCGGGGGCGGAGATTTCGATCCGGCCCGGTGTGTCCGACACAATCATGGCGCCAAAGCGTATCCGTTTACCCCATCGCCATCGTGGTCTCCACCGGCTTGCGTCACGCGTCTTGTATCCGGACACTGGGACGCAGACACACGGAAGGAAATGCGGTGGGTGAGATGGACGACTGGACGCGCTTGCCTTTCGGACAGGGAACGGCGGCCGAGCAGATCGCGCGAACGGACGCACTGACCGCTGACGTGGCGCGAGGCGAGTGTGGACCCACGCTTCGCTGGTACGGCTATGTCGGCTGCACCGTGATCCTTGGGGTCGGACAGCCAGACACGATTGTCCGGACGGATCTGGTCTCAGATCCAAGCGCACCCCTGATCGCCAAGCGATCATCAGGAGGCGCCGCGGTCCTTGCGGATGCATCATTCCTGGCGCTTGACGTGATCGTGCCTTCAACCTCTCAACATGCCGGACATGACGTGGTTGAGGCGTATCGTTGGCCCGGCGAGGCGTGGCGTCGGGCGATCAGTCGTGTCCGCACAGATCGGGGCCACCTTGCCGAAGAGACCGACGCCCGCATCAGCGTTGTTCCGGTTGCCCTCGCCCGAATTGATCGAGCAACTGTCCAGACGAACCCAGCGGGCACGCCAGAAAGGTGGCGCGAATCAGTCTGTTTCGGAACCCTGTCCCCATACGAGGTTGCGTGGCAACGCAACTTGGACGATCCGGACTTCCTGCCTGTCAAGCTTGTCGGACTTTCTCAGATCCGTCGGCGCGGTGTGGTCCTCTACCAGATTGGTGTCCATTCGGCGTTCGACGCGATGGTCATGGCGAGGGCCCTTGCGGTCGACGTGGCACACGAGGAGGAGGTTGCGTCCGTTCTGCGAGACCGGATCGGGGACCTTGGCGAACTCGGACTCACCAAGGCGGACTGGCCCGACCTGATGTCTGCGGTCGAAACCGAACTCCTGAAGGCCGATTGACGGGCAGTCACTAAACGATCAGTTGGTAGAGGCGAGGCACGAAGATAACCGCACCGATGAGGACGGATCCGACGACACCGACAAGGACTGCACCAGCCGCGACATCCTTGGCGGTACGTGCAAGCGGGTGCGTCTCGCGCGTGACCAGATCGACACACGCCTCCACCGCGGTGTTGACCAGTTCCAACGTGATCACCAGGGTGATGCACAAGAGAATGGCGATCCACTCGGCGGTGCCGAGACCCAGGAAGGTTCCTAGCCCGACCACCATTGCCGCGACTGCACTGTGTATTCGGAGGTTTGGCTGGGTCTGCCATGCATGCGAGATTCCGTCTCTGGCGTGACTGATGGCGATTGACCACCGACGCAAGGACGGCCCCGGCGGCACCCCGCGAGGCGGAGAGGGCTTGACCGGGCCAGACGGACGCTCGTTCCCGCGGAAGGCACCCGACCGGGGAACCTCGGTCACTACCGCCCGGCGAGGCGGACCTCCAGACATCGGTTTAGACCTCGGTACTGGTCGGAGGACGCCCGAGGCCGACGCTAGCAAGGGCGTTTTCCTCAGCGGCGCGCATGACCCGCTGGTCCTCGTCGGTCTCATGATCGTGGCCGAGGAGGTGCAGGATTCCGTGGACAAGCAGGTATCCGGCCTCGCGGGCTAGACCGTGCCCGTACGTGTCAGCCTGGTCAATGACGCGGGGTACGGACAGCGCGACGTCCCCGATGAACGTCGACGCGGATGGGTCACCAGCGGAAAACGATAGGACATCGGTCGCGTAATCATGACCCCGGTACGTCCGGTTCAGGCGTCGCAAGGTCTCGTCATCCGAAAGCAGGATGGCAATACCGGCGGGGGATGTCCGGCCAGTGGAGTGCAGGACCGAGGACGCAAGGGTCGTGAACCAGGCGTCGTCGAACTGGAAGGGCACCTCGCGCACTACTGTGACGCGGGCAAGCACCGACGGTGTGCGGCGCGGGCCCGGCACGTGTGCACGGCGCCACGGGGCCACGCGACGAGACATCGGTCGCACTTCAGGCCTCACGTTCCTGCATCTCTCCGCCCCGTCGTCCAAGGACGGAAAGCTCCGCATCTGCACCATCGGAGTAGTCGAGACGCCGGTGGTAGACGCCCCGCAATTGCTGGACAAAAGACCGTTTGACGGTGTCCAGGTCGCGCAATGTGAGGGTACTGTCGTCGAGTTCGCCCTCGAGGATCCGCTCATTCACGGCACGCTCGACGAGGTTCTCGAGACTGTTCGCCGAACGGTTCGAAGCCGCCCGGACGCTCGCCTCGACGGTATCCGCAAGCATGACAAGGGCGGTTTCCTTGCGTTGGGGCCGGGGGCCGGGGTAGCGGAAGGCGCGCTCGTCCACGGTATCGGCACCGGCCACCTTGAGGGCTTCCCGGTAGAAGAACCCCGCGAGGCGCGTGCCGTGGTGTTCGACAATGAAGGCTTGCACCGCGACCGGCAACCGGTATTCGCGGGCCAGTTCCAGACCGTGGATCACATGATCGATGATCGCGGTTGCGCTTGCTTCGGGGGAAAGTCGGTGGTGGATGTTGTCACCGTCGAACTGGTTCTCGACGAAGTAGTAGGGTCGTCGCAACTTCCCCACATCGTGGTAGTAGGCACCAACGCGTACGAGGAGGGAATCGACCCCGATCTGCTCAGCGGCGCGCTCAGCCAGATTCCCGACGAGGATCGAGTGATGGTAGGTTCCGGGCGCCTCGGTAAGGATGCGCCTGAGCAATGGCTGACTGGGATGCGCCAGTTCGAGCAACTGAAGCATCGTCGTGACGCCGAACACACTTCCGACCAGGCTGAAACTTCCCATCGTCAGGACCGCCGAGAGGACGCCGTCGACCGCGGCACCGGATGCAATGTTGAGGAGTGCCTGGCTATCGAGATCCGAACTGAGCAATCGGAACGCAAACGCGACGGCAAGGTTCGTGACGGCTACGGCAAGACCCGCTATGAAGAAGGCATTCAGGCGGTCGATACGGCGGGCCGCGATGGCGCCGACGATGCCCTTGGCAAGGAACAGGATGACCAGTTCGAACGAGTATCCGGTGATCGGCGCAAGTAGTGTCGCCTGAACGACGGCAACCAGGACGGCCAAGGGGGCGTCAAGCAGGTTGGAGACCAGCATGATTGCGACGGCCGATGGGAAGGCGTACGCGACCCACGGCTGTCCCGGGATGGCCAACCGGGCCGCGGCCATCGATCCTACAAGGACAACCCCGATCAACGCGAGGCGGCGGGGTCGAACAAGGATGTCCCCGTACAAGGACCCCAACGCGACCGTAAACAGGGTGACGATGACCGCGCCGTAGACGGAGACCCCGGCGAGACCTAAGGCATCGAACGCGCGCGTTCCAAGGCCGAGCGCCTGCAGCTTCTCGGCATCCTCAGGCGTGATGACATCGCCGGCACGGACGATCACCTCACCCGGTTCGATCGTGACCGAGACCGGCGCGACTCGGTCGCGTGCCTCCTTGCGTACTCGCTCCGTCTCGACGTCATTCACGAGGACGTTGGGGCGCAGATAGAGGGTCATGATGTCGGTCAGGATCACCTGCTGAGGTTCCGTCAATTGGGCACTGATCTGGGCAATGATGGAGGCACGACGCTCTGCGATCTGTTCGGCACGCAGACGCTCCCGGACGTTCTCATCCAGGACGCGCAAGGCCTCGCCGACCGTCACACGCCAGTCAACGTCATCCATTGACATGATTGCTTCCACCGCCTCGCCACTGAAGCCTGCCTCAAGGCGGATCACCATGAGGCGACGCTGTTCTGGCAGGAGGAGTGTGTCGGCCTTGACGGCCGAGAGGTTCCGCAGGAGGTCGGCGGCGCGGCCGCGGAACTGACGGAGAAGGTTGCTGTCGTAGTCGTAGATTGCAGGGCTCTGGGCGGAAGCCTGATCGCGGCCGATGCGGGTGCGCGTCTGGCTGACGAACGTGACACGCCTTGGTGCACGCACCGATTCGACGACGGTATCTCCCGGCTTGACCGGAGTACGTCCCGGCGAAGATTGCCACGCGAGGACCGTCAGCGAGGCGAGAAAGAGAGTGAGAGCGAACCCGACGGCATACGCACGGCGACGCCAAGCCTCCTGCACGATGGTGCGCGGTGGCCGGAAATTGATGATGTTGGTCTCCGGGTCATTCCCGGCGGGATCGATCACGGGAAGTTGGGCTTGCAGCCGACGTTCCCACGGTAGCCACATCGCCGCTGTCTCGCTCGCGAAGTGTCACGATGCGCGACCGGCGCACCTGTTTCGGGGTTTGGTGACCTGCACGGCAACCCGGCAGCACCATCTCTCGGGTGGATTGTTCCACACCCACGCGATTTTCGAAGGATCAGGGCTCTGGAACAGTCCGTTGATCAACCGGGAGGCCATCCGAGTTGACGTCCGCCCAGGACGTGAAGGTGCAGGTGCGGAACGCTCTGGCCACCGTCGGCACCATCATTCACCACCAGACGGAACCCGTTGGTGACAATGCCGGCCTCCCGCGCTACCTCGTTCGCAACCTGGACGAGCCGGCCTGCCAGACCAACGTCGTCTGGACCGAGTGCCGACATGCCGGCGATGTGGCGAACCGGGATCACCAGGATATGGACGGGTGCCTGTGGTGATACATCGTGGAACGCCACGACCTCATCGTCCCGGTACACGGTGCGGGCGGGAATATCGCCGTGGACAATCTTGCAGAATATGCAGGTCGACGCGGCCATCGGCATTCCTCCGTGTTTTTGGCCCGAAGTCCGGGCAGGATCCGTCAGTTCGCGTGCACCGCAAGGGTGACGGCGGCAATGGCGGCGGTTTCGCTTCGAAGGATCAGGGTTCCCAGCGAAACTGGTTGCGCGCCGGATGCTACCGCGAGGTCTACTTCGGTCGCGGAAAACCCACCTTCGGGGCCGATGTAGAGGAACACCGGGGCGCCGGTCATACGTGCCAACCGAACTGGTGCCAGAAACGGAACGGTCCGCTCGTCCTCCCAGCAGATTACCCTGCACCCCGGACCTGAATGCGCCGACTGAAAGTTCAAGGCGTCTCGCAGTGGCATCGGAGGCGTGATTTCCGGGATCGTGGTACGGCCGGACTGTTCCGATGCCTCGACGGCTATCCGGTGCCAACGGTCCGGACGACCGGAACCGGGAAGCGACCGCTCGGTAACCATGGGGATGACGTGCGTGATGCCTAGTTCCGTCGACTTCTGGATGACCCAGTCAAACTTCTCACCCTTGAGAAGACCGAGGCAGAGCACGACCGAACCCAGCGGCGATGGATCAGAAAGAAATCCATCGAGGGTCGCGGTGACGGCATTCCCCGAACCGATCCGGATTACCGCGCGCCACTCGCCACGATTGCCATCGAACAGGTGAACCACCTCGCCCGACCGCATTCGCAGGACGCGGGCGACCTGGTGTGCGACTGGGGGGGCAAGGTTGACCACCAAACCCGCTACCGGGGCTGGTGGCAGGTCGACGTGGAAGCGGTGCGGACGTCCCAACGGCACTCCTGATCGCAAGCGGCTCCCGGATGTCTAGGGACGCCGCCAGACTTGCGTCACCCAATCCCCGCGCAAGTGGCGGGCTACCAAGGCAAGACCGGAAGCCACGAGCGCATCGGTCGCCTCATTTTCGCGATCCACGATGATCCCGCTGGTGATCAACCATCCGCCATGACGGATTGCCTGAGCAATTGCGGAGGCACGTTCACCGATCACCCTTGCCACGATGTTCGCCATCACCCCATCGTACGCCTCGATCGGTTGCAGGCCGGGCACCGGATCGAGCCCGGGCAACGGTTCACCAATGGTGCCGTGCTCAACGGTTACCGCTCCGGATACTCCATTGAGGCGCGCGTTGTGGGCAGCAGCGGTGACTGCGATGCGGTCAACGTCGAGGGCCAGGATCGATGTTGCCCCAAGCCGGGCCGCGCCGACCGCAAGGATTCCTGACCCGGTGCCCAGGTCCAGAATATCGAGACCGGCAAGACTGCCGTTCCCGACCATTTCCTCGAGGCACACGAGAACGGTCTGGGTTGTCGGATGGAGTCCGGTACCGAAGGCCATTCCGGGATCGAGTTCCAGCACGAAGTCGCCCGGTTCCGGAGTGAACTCCTGCCATTCGGGCTTGATCACCCAAGACCTTCCGAGACGCTGGATTGCGTAGTGGCTCTTCCAGGCGTTTGCCCAGTCGTCCTCGTCAAGCCACCGCCACTCGAGTTCACCCATCGGGGCGAGGTCGAATGCGCGCAGAAGGCTGATCCGCGACTCAAGGATCTCGCGTCTTGCCTCGATGCCGGGATCGTCCGCAAGATAGGTTTTCAGCAGCGTGAACCCATCCGGATCTGCCGTCCCCTCGTCCGCATCGCGGCCGGGAACGATCTCCGGTTCTATGACAACCCCACCTTGACCAGCCTGCTCGAACAGCGCGGAGATTGCTTCAGCAGCCTCGGAAGTTGCGCGGATACTTGCCTCCAGCCAACGGGCGCGCGGGCGATTCAGGGAGGCGCCAGGGTTCGGCACCACGGGATCACTCATCGCCGTCGATGCCCAACGCATCCTTGACCTTGTCGATGATTCCCTTGCCTCTTCGTGACTTTCCCTTCGGTCCGGCGGAGGCATCCGGCGAATGCGCGGCAGTATCGCGATCTGTCACTCGTTCCGGACTAGGAGGCGGGCCGGCAACGGGGGGTGGAGCGAACGTCTCTGCGAGAGCCGTGAAGAGCGCGCGCTGCTTCTCGGTCAGGTTGGCCGGAACCTCAACCTTGGTCACGACGCGCAATTGCCCCCGGCCACTGCGTTGCAGGCGAGGCGCGCCCCGATCCCGCAGGCGGAACTCATGGCCATGCTGGGTCCCGGCAGGTACGCGGAACGACTCCTCACCGGCAAGCGTGGGGATCATCACTTCGGCACCGAGCGCCGCCTGGGAGACGTTCAGTGGCAATTCACAGATGATGTCCGCGCCATCACGCTTGAGACGTGCGTGTGGCTTCACTTGGAGGCGGACGTACAGGTTTCCACTCGGGCCCCCGCGCTCGCCGCCTTCGCCCTGCCCATTGAGGCGGATTTCCATCTCGTTGTCCACCCCGGCGGGAACGGTAACCGTCAGGCGTCGCGTCTTGCGGACGCTTCCACGCCCGTTGCACTCGACGCACCTGTGGGTGACGACCTGACCAGCGCCCCGGCACCGATCGCACGGCGTGACATTGACGAACTGCCCGAACAGGCTTTGCTGGACACGGCGGACTTCACCGGACCCATTGCACGCGGTACACCGGGTCGGAGGCTTGCCCGGCTCCGCGCCAGATCCATCACAGATGAGGCAATTTTCCCAGCGGGGTATTTCCAACTCCTTCTCGCACCCGAAGACGGCTTCCTCAAACGTGAGTTCGAGTTGGGTCCGGAGATCGGAACCGCGTGAGGCACCGGGGCGGCCGCCCTGCACACCGCCGCCGAAGAAGGACTCGAGGATGTCGCCAATGTCGCCGAAAGGGAATCCTTCGGCCCCGGCTGGCCCACCACCGCCACCACCCGCGCGGAGGCCTTGGTGTCCATGGCGGTCATAAATCTGCCGCTTCTGGGCGTTCGACAGGACCTCATAGGCCTCTGAAAGGTCCTTGAACTGGGCCTCGGCGTCGGGTTCCTTGTTGACATCCGGGTGAAGCTTGCGCGCGAGCGCCCGGTAGGCCTTCTTCAGTTCGTCGTCGGTGGCGGTGCGGGAAACGCCAAGCACCTCGTAGTAGTCACGCTTGCTGGACATGGGGCTATTCTCCGGTTACCGAGACGTCCGGGTCATGCCCGGGAGGGTCGGCCTGATCGGGGCGATCTGAAGGCTGATGGAACGGCGACCCGGACACGCCAGGATTCAGGTCACGAAGGGTATCGCGCAGGACACTGGTCACCTGCCGAAGGGCGACCGCGTCGTCACCCGCCAGGGCGGTACGCACCCGGTCGACCTGCGCCGAAACCTGGTCTCGGAACTCTTCCGGAAGCCCGTCAGCGGCGCGGAAGAGGAACCGATCTGCCTGGTAGACGAGAGAATCGGCGAGGTTGCGTGCCTCGATCAGTGATCTCTTCTGGAAGTCCCCGGTCGCGGCTTTCTGGGCCTCGGCGACCATCCGCTCGACTTCCTGTTCATTGAGACGGCTGGCTCCGGATACGGTCACCTGCTGCTCAACACCCGTGGTCCGCTCGCGGGCAGAGACATGCAAGAGTCCGTTTGCATCAATGTCAAAGGTGACATCGATCTGGGGAACGCCCCGGCCAGTTGAAGGAATGCCATCGAGATCAAACCGACCAAGCAGCGTGTTCCCTTCGACAAGTTCCCGCTCGCCTTGAAAGACTTGGACCTCAACACGACGCTGCCCATCTACCGCCGTCGAAAAGGTCTGGGTACGTGCGGTCGGAATGGTCGTGTTGCGATCGATCAGGCGCGTGAAGATGCCGCCCAGGGTGCGCACTCCGAGGGAAAGCGGGGTGACATCCAGAAGAAGCAAGTCGGTGACCTCGCCGCCGAGGACACCGGCCTGAATTGCTGCCCCGGCAGCAACCACCTCGTCCGGATTGACCCCCTTGGTGGGGTCACGCCCGAAGATGCGTGTGACCAGCTCCACGACGGCGGGCATGCGGGTCTGACCGCCAACAAGGATGACTTCATCGATGTCCGCCGCGGTAAGTCGGGCATCAGCCATGGCACGCCGGCATGGCTCAACGGTCCGTTCGAGGAGATCCTGGGTCAGCTGGTCAAGCTTGGACCGAGTCAGGACGACGCTGAGGTGCTTGGGTCCGGCGAGATCCGCAGTGATGAACGGAAGGTTGATCTCCGTCTCCATCACTCCCGAGAGTTCGATCTTCGCCTTTTCGGCCGCCTCCTTGAGCCTTTGCAGGGCCATCCGGTCCTGGCGGAGGTCGATGGTGTTGCTCGCCGCGAACCCGCCGGCTAGCCAGTCGACGATCCGGGCATCAAGATCATCACCGCCGAGATGGGTATCACCATTGGTGGACCGAACCTCGAAAACGCCCTCCCCAATATCGAGAATGGAGACGTCGAAGGTGCCACCACCGAGGTCGTAGACGGCAATGCGCCCCTCGTGGCGCTTGTCGAACCCGTAGGCAAGAGCCGACGCGGTCGGTTCATTGATGATCCGCAAGACCTCGAGACCGGCGATGCGACCTGCATCCTTCGTTGCCTGCCTCTGAGCGTCGGAGAAGTAGGCGGGCACGGTGATGACCGCCCCTGAGACCGGTTCACCCAAGTACGCCTCGGCATCCGCCTTGAGCTTCTGGAGGACGATGGCGGAGATTTCCGGCGGGGCAAACTCCCGACCGGCAGCCACGATCTGCACATCACCATTTTCGGACGCATTGATGGCGTACGGGACCCTCGCGGCGTCACGGGCGACATCAGGGGTGTCAAACCGACGACCCATGAACCTTTTGACAGACGCGACCGTGTTCTCCGCGTTGGTGACCGCCTGGCGCTTGGCCATTGCGCCAACCAGACGTTCGTTCTGCCGAGTGAAACCCACCACCGAAGGCGTGGTGCGGAACCCCTCCGCGTTGGGAATGATGACTGGATGACCGGCTTCGAGGACCGCTACGCACGAGTTGGTGGTGCCGAGGTCTATACCAATGGTCTTGCTCATGTATCCCGCTTACCGGCCGGCCTGATCGTGTGTATGGTCATGCTGGTGGCCAGTCTCTGGCTCTTCTTCAATCGACGGACCGGATACCTGGCGAGGTCCGGCCTTCACGAGTGCCGGACGTACGACACGGTCGTGCAACTCGTACCCGGCCTGGAAGACCTCAAGGACGTACGGGTCGCCTTCGCCGGGTTCGGTTGCGATAGCATCGTGGAGCCGGGGGTCAAACGGTTGGTCAACCTGGTCAATCCTGGTCAATCCTGTCCGGCGAACAATCTCCTGGAACTGCTGGTCGAGCATCCAGATGCCCTCGATCCACGAAAGGTTACGCAGGGCGACCGGAAGGGACTTCCACGCGCGGTCGAAGCCATCGAAGATACGGAGAATCTCGGTGATGAGAGGAAGCCCCGCAAACTTGAGCTCCTGTTCACGATCGAACTGCGTCCGGCGACGGTAGTTGACCAGATCGGCCTGGGCCCGTTGCCACCGGTCCAGGTTCTCCTGGGCACGTTCCTCGGCAGCCTTGACTTGGGCACGGGCCTCGTCAAGCTGCCGTTCGAGCTCACGGACCTCGGCGCGCGTCCCGGACGACATGCCGGACTCGGTGTTCTGCGTATCAGCTGACACGATCGATCTCCTCTGGTGTTCTGGTCGATGATCCCGAGGGCCAGTCGTTCACGAGGACCTCGGTCATGAGGCGCGCAATGTACCGGACAGCCGGAACGGCCACGCCGTAGGGAAAACGGACAGGACCGAGGACGCCGATGAAGCCGGTCAGTTCGCCGAAGAGACCGTACTGGCTCGTGACGACGGCACACTCGCGCATCCAGTCCCAACGGTTCTCGCTCCCGATGACGACATGAACCGGATTGCTGTCCACGAGGGCGGCAGGAAGGTCGGCATCCGATCCAGGCATCAGGACATCGCGCAAGGTCTGCGGTCTCTCAAGCAGCTCGACGATTGCCCGTGCACGGTCACTCCGCGCAAACTCCGGCTGGTCAAGCAATTCGACAAGTCCAGAATGATAGACAGGTGTCTCTCGGGAATCGATTTCCTTGACAATGTTTGACACATGACTGAACACGAAGGTCTCATCCAGGCTGAGAGGCTGATCCTCGGGGAGTTCAGACACCTTGATACTGAACTCGACCCTGGTACGCCCGGAAAAGACAGGGTTGAGGCGACTGGTCGCTGCAGACAGGCGGGCTTGTGTGACACCATCGGGCAGCGTGACTAATTGCTGTTTCACGGTGCCGT
The DNA here is from genome assembly GCA_014191415.1 of Chloroflexota bacterium. Classification (GTDB taxonomy): domain Bacteria; phylum Chloroflexota; class UBA11872; order UBA12225; family UBA12225; genus UBA12225. Next base: position 1,962 of record BJHB01000027.1, on the reverse strand, counting down.
CATGCAGGACGACAATGATCAGGCCAAGGTGTTCCTGCATCTGGACTGCCTCGACGTGCTTGAGGCGAGACTGACGCATGTGGGGTGCGGTGACGATCGCGGCTGCCTGAACCCCGCGGGCAAGCGTGACCGCTGCCAGCTGCAGCCATTCCTCACGAACGAGAGCGACTTGGTGGAACTGGTGGCGCAACGTGACCCGTTCGGATCGCGAGAGTTGGCGTTCCGCCATCAGGCGCTGCACGAAATACCGGTAGCCGGTTTCAGACGGTATGCGACCGGCAGAGGTGTGAGGTTGGCAGATGAATCCACGTGCCTCAAGTTCGGCCAACTCATTGCGAACGGTGGCGGAACTGACACCGAGGCCGTGCTCGCGGACAAGGGTCTCCGACGCGACTGGCGACGCATGGCGAACGTACTGGTCGACGACCGCCTTCAGGATGCGCGCCTGGCGTTCCGTCAACACGTGGTCCGAAGCGTTCCGTCCCTCCACGACATTCACCCTCACCAACGGTCACCGGCAACGCACGACGGGTGCCGACAATCGAGTTAGCAGTCGCCAAACGAGACTGCTAACAGTACCCAGCATAGCAAACGGGGCAGAAAATACGGTGACATGCAGGCGGAATACTGACAGGTATCCGGGGCTGGATCATCAGTATGCGCTGCCGTCGCGCACCAGAAGAATGGCCGTGCGCAGAATGATCTTGATGTCCAACCAAAGTGACCAGTTATCCACGTAATAAAGATCGTATTTTGTGCGTTCCTCGATGGGAACGTCACCCCGCAGGCCGTTTACCTGGGCCCAACCGGTAAGTCCGGCGCGTTCACGCAAGCGACGGAGGTAGTCCGGGACGCTCTCGCTGAACTGGGCAACGAACATTGGCCTCTCGGGCCGCGGGCCGACAACGCTCATGTCCCCGACAAGGACATTGATGAACTGGGGCCATTCGTCTAGGGAATGCCGGCGCAGGAAAGTGCCGATACGTGTGCGACGCGGGTCATTGGGCACGGTCCAGAACTGACCAGTCCGCTTCTCGGCGTCCTGAACCATGGAGCGGAACTTTATCGCGTGGAATCTCTTTCCGTCCTGACCGAGACGTTCCTGGGCGAAAAAGACCGGACCCGGAGACTCCAGGCGGACGAGCAACGCGATGACCAGCATCATCGGTGCAGTCAGGATCAGGACCGTTCCCGAAAACATGACATCAAAGACGCGTTTGACAGACCTTTGCCATCCCTCCAGCTCACTCGCTCGCAGGGAAACCAGCGGCAGTCCCTGCAGGTTCACGAGTGATGCATCGTTGACGAGGGTCTGGAACAAGTCCGGATAGACGCGGATTCCGACGGGTTGCCCCTCGCAACGATTGACCAGTTTCATCAATTCGAGGTTCGAAAGGGTGGGATCAGCGAGGATGAGTTCCTGCGGCTGAATTGCGATCAGAATGTCATCAATCATGTCGAGCTTCCCGACAACGGGAATTACCGTCCCCGCTGGCGTTGCACCAACCGGAAGAGTGCCGTCGATGAAACCCGCAACGCGGTAACCGAGGTGTGACGACCGCGCGAAGTGCTGTGCAACCCGGACACCGGCGGAGCCGGCCCCGACGATCAGGGTGGTACGGACACCTGTTCCACGAGACGCCAACCATCCGCGCCATCGGATCCACATGAGCCGTCCAAGGAAGGAAAGGAGCGAACACGCTAGCCAGACGTAGGCGACCAGCAATCTCGAATAGTCCGGCCAACCGCGGATCACGAACGATGCGATCGCGACTGTGACGACCAGTCCCACCAGCACGGCGGTGAACAAACGGAACACCTGGTCGATGGCATTCACGAGTTGCCGGGTCTGGTAGAGGCCGTACGCCGCAAAGGCGACGAGAGTGACCGGGGTGGCAAGGGACAGGAACCCGGCATAAGAACGGAGGCTGTGCACCTCGTCGGCGACCGGGAATTGCAGGA